>NZ_DIPG01000055.1:0-2933 GCF_002426325.1 Syntrophomonas sp. UBA5494
ACATTGCCTTTGGACTTGGACATCTTGGTTCCGTCTTTTAAGACCATGCCCTGGGTGAGCAGGTTGGTGAACGGCTCCCGACATGACAGCCATTTGATGTCATAGAGGAACTTGGTGAAGAAACGGGCGTACATAAGATGCAGAATGGCGTGCTCTACCCCGCCTATGTACTGGTCCACCGGCATCCAATAGTCGGTGGCGGCTTTGTCGAAAGGCTGCTCACTTTCATTAGGGCTGCAGAAGCGGTCGAAATACCAGGAGGAACACACGAAAGTATCCATGGTATCCGTTTCCCGGCGGGCCTCTTTACCGCAGTTGGGACAGGTGGTCTCAAAAAAGGAATTCACATAGTTCAGTGGGGACTCCCCGGACGGTTTAAATTCCACATCTTCAGGCAAAAGCACCGGGAGGTCTTCTTCCGGCACCGGCGCCATCCCGCAGTCCTGACAGTAGATTATGGGAATGGGCGCGCCCCAATAGCGCTGCCGGGAGATAAGCCAGTCCCGCAGGCGGTAGTTGACGGTTCCATCGCCGATCCGGTTCTCTTCCATATAGGATGTCACCGCGGCTTTTCCGGCCTCGACCGTCAGCCCGTTAAAAGCGCCCGAATTGATCATCCGGCCTTCGCCAACATAGGCTTCGCTCAGATCGGCGCCATCAACCGGGGTGTCTTCGCCTTGAATAACCACCCGGACAGGAAGATCATACTTGCGGGCGAACTCAAAGTCGCGCTGGTCGTGGGCGGGAACCGCCATGATGGCTCCGGTACCGTAATCCATCAAAACATAGTTGGCTATCCAAATCGGAACTTCTTCACCGCTCATAGGATTGACGGCATAACTGCCGGTGAATACCCCTTCTTTTTCAATCTCTGTTGAAGTGCGGGCGATATCGCTGAGATGTTTCATGTTGGCTATAAACTCATTCACCGCCTCAGCCTGGGCGGTATTTTGCGCCAGTTTATCGATCAGCGGATGCTCGGGCGCCATTACCATGTAAGTAACCCCGAAAACAGTATCCGGCCGGGTGGTGAAAACCGAGATAACCTCATCGCTGCCTGCGATCTTCATATCGAACTGACATCCCTCGCTGCGTCCGATCCAGTTGCGCTGCATGATTTTAACCTTATCGGGCCACCCCGGGAGCAGCTCCAGATCATCCAAAAGGCGCTGGGCATAATCGGTGATTTTGAAAAACCACTGTTCCAGTTGTTTCTTCTCCACCACCGTTTCACAGCGTTCACAGCTGCCGTCGACCACCTGCTCATTAGCTAAAACGGTCTGGCAGGAAGGACACCAGTTGACCGCCGATTTCTTTTTGTAGGCCAGACCGTGCTGGTAGAGTTTCAAGAACATCCATTGGGTGAATTTATAGTAATCCGGTTTGCAGGTGGCTACTTCCCGATCCCAGTCGTAGCTGATGCCCATGGTTTTTAGCTGGCGTTTCATGTTATCGATATTGGCATAGGTCCAGATGGCAGGATGGATGCCGTTTTTAATGGCCGCGTTCTCGGCAGGCAGGCCGAAAGCATCCCATCCCATGGGATGAAGCACGTTGAAGCCGTTCATTGATTTAAAACGGGCTACCACATCGCCGATGGCATAGTTGCGAACATGTCCCATATGCAGGTTGCCGGAAGGATAGGGGAACATCTCCAAATCGTAGTACTTAGGGCGAGAGGGGTCTTCACTGACTTTGTAAAAACCGTGCTCTTCCCAGTACTGCTGCCACTTGGCCTCAATTACCTTAAAATCATACTTTTCCATCGCTCAACCTCCTGGTGGGTTTTATAGACTAAAAAAGCCCTCATCCCTTGAGGGACGAGAGCTGGTTTCCCGCGGTACCACCCTTGTTGACAGATATAATTATGGTGGAGCTAGGGGGATTCGAACCCCCGACCTCTTGAATGCCATTCAAGCGCGCTCCCAACTGCGCCATAGCCCCACATCTGTCCACTTTAACCTGTAACGTAGGTTGCGTCACAGGCTTTCCGCCTGTGCAGCTCCCCGGCGAGTTCAACCAGACGTTGCCGCCTTCCACCCTTGTGGCGGCTCTCTGAAGGTTGCCAGCTTACTGCTCCGGTTCCTAGCATTTAGCTATAAATAGCCGCTTTTAATCCACGAAAGTTATTGTACTATATAAATTAATCTAATGCAACTGTGAAGTGTGCAAATTTCCCATAGCAAAGGCCCTAAGGCCGCTGGCTGCACAGTCCTTCCAATTACAGGGTCAGGTCCAGGATTGGTGCGTGGGCCCGCAAAACTCACCAGCATTCTTATCAGGCGGGTAAGCAGGCCATCTGGCAGGCGGATGGCATTAGGTGTTTTCAGAAAAGGCAAATATCCTAAAAGGATTACAGATAATAGAAACCGTGCCGCCAGGGAGTATCCCTCACGACACGGTCTGTTGAATTATAATTCCAGGATGGGTTCATAGTTGGAACAAAGAGTTTCCTCATCTGCCACGCCGCTGTAGATATTCTGCTGTGGAGCGACTTCAATAGCCTCTAAGCGGCAATAACCTCCTGCACCATAGAATTTGCAGCTCTCAACCGCGCACCGAATGGTTTGTCCATTGGCCATAAGCAAAAATCCCTCCTTTTTTGTTGATACTGTATCTATGCCCCGACATACGGACTTTATACGAAAAAGTTGCAAAGTCAAGAAAGATCAGGATTATTATGCGGCCATTTCGTGGAATAACGGCCGTTAACCTCATAATGGAGCCGATCTTAATAAGGCGGATGATGAATGCAAAACAAATACAATATTGGATAATAATGTAAACTAATGTAAAATTATAAAGAGGGGGTGGGGGTGTGAATATTAGCCGGCGTCATCTGCTCGCAGGGATTGTGATCTTCGCTCTCCTGCTGCTGTTGGGCCATTATGTCCTGCAACGACGTCAGGCGCCGCCGCCCCTGCCGGACATAC
>NZ_DIPG01000055.1:3132-24196 GCF_002426325.1 Syntrophomonas sp. UBA5494
GGAGCGGTGGCGTCGGCAGGAGTGTACCGTTTGCTGGAGGGAGACCGGGTACACCAGGCCCTGTCCCTGGCCGGGCCGCTGCCCAATGCCGACCTGCGCTACCTGGGTATGGCCCGGGAACTGATCGATGGTGAAAGCATACTGGTTCCTGAAATGCAGGCTGGCGAGGCTGTACAGGGTGAGGCCGGCCCGGCGCTGCCGGCCGGTAAAAATAAAATCAATATCAACCGGGCCACAACTGCAGAGTTGGATGCCGGGCTGGAGGGCATCGGTCCGGGTCTGGCCCAGCAGATTGTGGATTACAGGAATACAAACGGTCCCTTTAAGAAAATAGAGGACATCAGAAAGGTTGGAGGAATAGGAGAAAAACGGTTTGAAGCGATCAAAGACAGTATTTCCGTGTACTGATGAGATGATCAGGGGCTGGTAGGCCATGGATAACCCGTTTAACCGCTCCTGGATCCTGAAGGCTTCATATTTTGCGGCTGGCATCGCCCTGGTGTACGTGCCATGGTGGGCAGCCCTGCTGGGGCTTGGTATTACGGCAATACTGATATACCGGCGCTTTCCAGCGCAGCGTGTCGAAATAATCGCCGCATTGCTTCTGGCGGCCTTAGGTTGGCTTTATGTCAGCTGGCATCAATTACCCGCCGCGTCCGATATGCTGCCCCAGGATAACACCGTGATTTCTGGAACCGTTTCGGGATATCCCCGGGTTCAGGAGCAGCGCAGCAGTTTTATTCTAAAAACCAAGGCGCAAAGCCCCTATCTGAAACGTATTCAGGTGTTTTGTAATTTCGAGGCCAAACTCATACCCGGCACAGCGGTAGAGCTTGAAGGTATTTTGCAAAGGCCCGCACCACCCGGCAACCCGGGGGAATTTAACTATCCTGCCTATCTTTCCAGCCACCATGTTTACTACCTCCTGAAGGTTGAGGAGCCCGAAGACCTGCGGGAATACCCTGATCAGACCAAGATGCCTTCGCCCTCTTTCCTGCTGCGCAGCAGCATGGTGGAAAAAACCCGGGCAGTTTTGCCAGCCGACGAGGCCGCGCTTATATTGGCAATGGTTTTGGGCATCATTGACAACCTGGATGAGGATCTCTATCAGGATTTTCAAAGAACCGGACTGGTGCATCTTTTTGCCGTGTCCGGAATCAATGTGGGTTTTGTCATTGTATTTGCATCACTTATCATCGCAGCAGGACAATTGTCGCGCCGGGTTGGACTCTATGTCACCATTTTCTTGATTCTTCTATACAGCAGCCTTACCGGTTGGCCGATTTCAGTGCAGCGCGCAGTCATAATGGCTGTTTTGTCGCTTTTGGCAGCCTATCTGGGCAGGAGCCATAATCCTAGCAACGGGCTGGGGCTGGCGGCGTTCATCATTCTGATTTTAGACCCCTGCGCTCTATTTACCATCTCCTTTCAGCTTTCCTTCCTGGCCACCTGGGGATTGGTGGCTTTATATCCGGCGGTAAGAAGCTATTTGAATATCCGGCGCCGGGTTTGGGACTTGTTGCTGGTGCCGGTCTGCGCGCAGCTGGCAGTATTGCCGTTAATCGCCTATTATTTTCATCTCATTACCCCGGTCTCGTTAATAAGCAACCTTCTGGCCACCTATTTGGCAGGGGGTATCGTTATTCTAGGATTTGTGGCCTTGTTGCTGGTTCTGCCCTTTCCTTTTCTGTCGTCCCTTTTGCTGATACCTACCGGGTTTTGTGCCTACCTGCTGTTATCGATCAATTCCTTATGCAAAATCATGCCCCTGGCCTACTGGCTGGTGGCCACCCCGCCGCCGGCGGTAGTGGGATGTTATTTCGCCGGCCTGCTGTGGCTGTTGTTGGGTTTAAGGGCTAAAGCAAGCCGGAAACAAGTCTTAAGACCTGTTCTGGTAATGAGCAGCGCAGTATTATTGCTGCTCGTACCGCCGTGGTGGTTTCAAAAAGGCCAGGTCCAGATTACTTTTATAGATGTGGGGCAGGGGGACAGCATTTTGATCAAAAGCCCCCGCAACCGCTTTGTGCTTATCGACGGCGGGGGCAGTCTGTTTAGCGATGTGGGGAGACGCAAAGTATTGCCCTATCTGAATCATCTGGGAGTGAACCGGCTTTTTATGGTCATCAATACCCATCCCGATGTGGATCATATGCAGGGACTGTTAGCGGTCATGCAGGACCGCAAGGTGGATCATGTAGGTGTGGCGGCTGTTTCTACCCAGGAGCATCTAACGCAAAACCTGCTCGATCTGGCCAACCAACAAGGGAGCGGGGTATTAGCCTTGAAACAGGGGCAGACCATGAACCTGGACGGGATGACCCTGTCGGTATGGTATCCGCCCGGGACAGAAGCGGCGGGGACGGAGACAAATGACCAGTCCCTGGTCTTGCATTGCCGGTTTGGGGAATTTTCCGCCTTACTTACCGGTGATCAGAGCAAGGAAAATTTGGAGAAGATACTGCATCAGCACCGGGAGAAGAGCCTCATCGTCAAGGCGCCTCATCACGGCAGCCGCTACTCCTGGTGCACCGACCTGGACAGGGCTGCACAATGGTTGGTATTGTCGGTAGGCAATAATGCTTTTGGGCATCCGCATCAGGAAGTCCTGCGGGATATTGAGAAGGGCGGCGCCAGGCTTTTGCGAACTGACCGGGATGGCCTCATAACCTTTAGCAGCGATGGGCAAGAATTGCAGCTGCAGACTTTCAAACCGGGGAGCTGACAGACTAAAGCCCGCAGCGCTGCCGCACCCGGTCCAGGGATTTGGCGGTATTCTGCCTTACCTCGGCTTCGGGGATGGTCAGGAACTGCCCGTTTTGCATGAGTAATTGCCCGTCAACTATAGTTGCGTCAACATCAGTCGCCATAGCTTGATAAACCAGATGTGAATAAACGCCGGCGCCCTGTGGAGGATAGTGGTGCCACGGGGAGAGGGAAACAACGGCCATATCTGCCTTTTTGCCCACTTCCAGGCTGCCGATCTGGTCGGCCAGACCCATGGCTTCGGCCCCGGAGATGGTGGCCATGGCAAAGACCGTTTCAGCAGGCATGCTCAGAGGGCCATGGATAGGTTTATGAATTAAGGCGGCCAGGCGCATCTCGCTGAACATACTCATCAGGTTGTTGCAGGGAGCGCCATCGGCTCCCAGGGATACACGGGCACCCCGGTTGAGGAGGTCGGGGATAGGTGCGATGCCTGAAGCCAGCTTCAGGTTCGATCCCGGGCAATGGGCAATATGGGTCCCACTCTGTGCCAGTAAGTCCTGTTCTATATCCCAGAGGTGTATGCAATGAGCCAGAATAAGGTTGGGGCCGGTCAGGCCCAGGCGTTCCAGATACAGTACGTTGGGAAGCCCGCGCTGCTCTTCTACCAGCCGGACTTCGTCGCGGTTTTCCGAGGCATGGGTATGTACCGGTATGTTTTCGGCAGCCGCAATCCGGGCTACTTCCTTTAACAGCCGGTCGCTGCAGGAAAGCGCGAAACGGGGGCAAAAACAGTAGCGGATGCGGTTATCGCGGCGGCCGTTCCAGCGCTGGTACAAGGCCATGCTTTCATCGATGGCTCTGCGGGAATCATCCACAAGGTTTTTAGGCACTTCCTGGCCGCAGTCCATGAGGCATTTTCCTCCCAGGTAACGAATCCCTGCCTTTTCAACTGCCTGGAAAATCGCTTCGGTGTGGTTGACCGTACCCATATCGACAATGCCGGTGGTGCCCCCGCGCAAGAGTTCGGCGCAGCCCAAAAGGGCCGAATAATATAGGGAATCCTCATCATGACTGCCTTCTAGTGGCCAGATGCGTTTCATAAGCCAATCCAACAGCTCCATGTCATCAGCCATGCCGCGAAACAGGGCCTGGCACAAGTGCACGTGGGTCTGCACCAGCCCGGGAATAACCAGTTTGCCCGCAGCATCAATGACGGTTTCGGCGGCCAGGCCGCTGTCGGGCTCAATAGCTGTAATCCGGTCCTGCTCGATGTATATGTCAGCGGAGAGAACCTCCCTTTGCGGGTTCATAGTTACGACCAGGCCGTTTTTTATCAATAAGGCCATGCTAAAGCCTCCTGTCTGCATAATGATTTGCGGTATGGTTTAATTTTCTCCTTTATACAGAAAATGCAGGCCGGTTAAATCCATCATACTATTCTTAACCGGGATTTCATAGTTTTATGGCAGGGGGCGATGCAAATCCAAAACGCTGATCTGCTGCAAAATAAAGTCGGCTTCTTGCTGCTTAGATTATCCTGCCCGGCCATGGGCGGGATGGTTCTATACGCCTTATTCAGCCTGGCTGACACTTACTTTGTCGCCCGGCTGGGGGCCGCTGCCCTGGCGGCTTTAACCCTGTGTCTGCCTTTGCAGGTGTTGATCGTTTCCATAGCCGCGGCCACCGGAACCGGGTTGACTTCGCTCATAGGCCGCATGCTGGGGTGCGGGGAATACCAGCATGGCGATAATATCGCCTGGCACGGCATAGCGATCATCCTGGTCTACAGCATTGTTTTTCTATGGTTTGGCTACCGCTATCAGGAGCCGCTGCTGATCCTTTTCGGCTGCACCCCGGAGACCCTCGCTCTTAGCAAGGGCTACTTGAGCATCGCCTTGCCGGGTTCGCTGTTCGCTATGGTGCAGATCGTGCTGGGCAATATCCTGCAGGGGGAAGGAGACACGGTTCTGCCTGTAGCAGCAAGTCTGGCCGGCATCATCCTCAATGTGATTCTGGATCCGGTTTTTATCTTCGGGGCAGGCCCGGTGCCGGCCATGGGGCTAAACGGTGCGGCCTGGGCGGGGCTGTTGGCCCAGGCGGGCAGCATGGCCATGATGATTGCGGTGATGATGCGCAAGCGGACCTATTTAAGCTGGTCTATAAGGCATTTCCGGCTGCGGCCGCGCATCTTCCTGGCCATCTACAAGGTGGGATTTCCGGCCCTGGTTATGGAATTGGTGGGCGTTCTGGTCATGGTCTACATGAATCGTATCCTGGCCCATTTCAGCTTTGAAGCTGTAGCCGCACTGGGTATATTCCTGCGCATTCGTTCCCTGGTATTTATGCCGGTAGGGGGGCTTTTACAAGGGACAATGCCTATTGCTTCCTTTGCCTTTGGCGCGGGGCGTTTTGAACGGGTAAAAGAAGTGATGGTTAAGGCTTCCACCCTGGCGGTTGTTATCATGAGCCTGGGCTGGCTGGCGATGCAGCTTTATCCGCAATGGATTGTGGGTTTCTTTTCCCAGGACGCCCGTTTGACTATGATAGCAGTTGCATCGCTGCGCCTGGGAACCCTGGTCCTTCCCGTGGTGGGGCCGATTATCATCCTCAGTACGGTACTGCAGGCAATTGGCAAAGGGATGGCTGCGATGTGGCTCTCATTAGCCCGCCAGGTCTTGTTTTTCCTGCCCGGGTTGATATGGCTGCCGCATTATCTGGGCCTGAACGGCGTATGGCTGGCTTTCACTCTCTCGGAACTGCTTTCAACCGGGATATTTCTGGTCTTCTGGGGAGCGCTGTGGAAAGAATTACAGCCGGGCCGACAAACCCCTATCTTCTTTCTGATTCGCAGCGGAGCCTGGGCTAAACGGCTGTGGGCCTGGCTGCGCTGGCAGGGATTTTATTTCTGGTAATAGTAGGCCTTGCCATTCTCCAGCTGCAGGTCTAATCCGCTGTTAAGCATCAAATGGCTGATCATGCCTCCCAGGGTGGAGTGTAAAAGGCAGTATTCATGAAAATCCGGTTGCAAATCTTCGAGTATGATAATTTCTTCCAGTAATTCCTCCCTGGTTTTGGGCTGCTGCAGCAAATCCAGGAGCAGTTCCATGCAGTGATCGAGCCGGGAGCGGTTAAATTCGACTAAACCCGGAATCTGTTGGGCGGTATAGACCGTTTCCGCGTGCCCCAGGACAAATAGATCGTAAGGCAGTTCCAGGATGGAGTTCATGGTGCGGTACTGTGCGGCCACATCCAATAAGAACGGGAAACGGTACTTGTCCAGGATTTCCTGGCTGAATAACGCATCCCCCAGGAAAAAGACCCGCTCCCGGGTAGCGATTCCTATCTGACCCAATGAATGGCCGGGTAAGGGGACAATTTCGAACTTTTCGTCATTGATCCGGATGGTTCCCGGGTTGAGGCGATGATCGATATGGCCGGACTTGCTGCCTCCCACTCCTCTCACCAGGGTTGCGGGCGGATTGCCGCCATAAATGTACAGCGGGAATAGAAAGCCATTTTCGATAAACAGGGCGCTTTGCTCTGAGGCGTAGAAAATGCAGCCGGGGTGATGCTCCTGAAGATAGTTGTTGCCCCCCCAGTGGTCATGATGCTCGTGGGTATTGACGATATACTTGAGGTTCAGATCGGATTGCTTCAAGATATCCGCATAAGAGCGGGCATCCTGATTGCCGTCCCCGCTGTCTACAAGCAGGGCGTATTTGTCTTTGAACACAAATACCCCGGCATTGGTAGGGCCCGGGATTAAGTAAGTGTTTCCCGAAATCTTGGTCAGTTTCATATATATCCCCCTTCAACTGGGCATTACATTTCCATGCTAGTCCGGATTATAAGGGGTGTCAAGCCGCCCGGACAGCGGACCCACAGGTGGGGCAGCTTCTGGTTGACAATTGGGGACGCTCCCGCAAAGCGGAGGTTAGCCACATTGCTCCATTATGGCTTGAGCCGCAACCACCCCGGAAACACTGGCCTGAATCAGTCCCCGGGTTACCCCGGCGCCGTCGCCGATTGCCCACAGCCCCTCGATGGGGGTCCGCAGCTGCTTGTCCAGTTGGGGGCGGGCGGAGTAGAATTTGGCTTCCACTCCATATAGGAGGGTATGATCGGAGGCTGCTCCGGGAAAGGCTTTATCCAGAGCCTCCAGGCATTCCATAATACCTATCAGATAACGGTGGGGCAGAACCAGGGAAAGATCTCCGGGAACTGCCCCTTTCAGGGTCGGAGTTACCAGGCTCCGGGCCAAACGCTCCGGAGTCGAGCGGCGGCCTCTTTTAAGATCGCCATAGCGCTGCACGATGATACTGCCGCTGAGCATATTGGCCAGGCTGGCGATACAGCGCCCGTAAAGGATGGGCTTATTGAAAGGTTCGGTAAATTCCTGGCTCATCAAAAGGGCGAAGTTGGTATTGCTGCTTTGGCTGTTGGCGTAGGAGTGGCCGTTAACGGTGATGATGCCGTTGGTGTTTTCCATAACCACGTAGCCGTTGGGGTTGACACAAAAGGTTCTTACCATATCGTCAAAGGTTTTGGTGTTAAACAGCATTTTAGGCTCCCATACCGCGGCGGTTACTTCCTTCATGACCACCGCCGGGACTTCCACCCGTACCCCGATATCCACCTGATTGTTGAGCATGGTGATATTCAGGTTTTGAGCCTCTTGGAAAAACCAGTGGGCGCCTTCGCGGCCCGGCGCGACCACAACGAATCGCGAGTAAAATGTCTCCTCCGATGTGGCGATTCCAATTACCCGTCCCTGTTCGGTCAGAATCTTTTCCACCGCCAGTCCGGTGCGGATATCCACCCGTGGTTCCAGGTATTGATACATGGCCTGCAATACTGTTTTGGTGTTCTCGGTTCCCATATGACGGATCCGGGCCGGCACCAGCTTCAACCCTGCCGCGGCGACATTCATGGCGATCTCGCGGCTTCTGGCATCATCCTGGCCAAAAACCCTGGGCGGGGCGCCATGTTTGACATACAGGTCATCTACATATGTAATTAAGGCTTCTAAACGGGTTCTGCCGATGTAATCCGCCAACCAGCCGCCAAAATCGCTGGTCAAAGTCAATTTGCCGTCTGAAAAGGCCCCCGCGCCTCCCCAGCCGCTCATGATCGAACATACCGCGCAGCTCTGGCAGCTTTCAAATCCGGCTCCAATCAGGCAATGGCGCTGCTGCACCTTTTTGCCCTTTTCCAGTAATAAAACTTTTAAGCCGGAACGGCGGCTAAGTTCCAGGGCAGTAAAAATGCCGGCCGGACCGGCTCCTATTATTATGACATCATAATGCGGCATAAATATTCCTCCCACGTTACGCTGAAGAAGTCCATGATTCGGCCTGGGGACCTCTTTGAAGAATTGCTCGTCTCACCATAATGTTATGTCGAATACCTGTAAATTATCACATTACTGCTGACTATACGCTTATGGTATCATAGTTTTGTAGCTTGATGGCCCCGGCAGGGGATTTAAGGAAAGAAGGCTGCCTATGACGGAAAGCAAGCTTATGCTCATTTACGGGCAGGAGCGCTATTTGATCGATAAAGAAATCGAGCGGGTCAGGGCCGGGCTAGGCCGCAACTGCGGTGCCGAGCCTGAAGTGGTGTTTATCGACGCCGACGAATTAACCCCGGAGCAATTGCTGGAACAGCTGGATTTCAGCCCGCTTTTCGCCCTGGAACGGGTGGTGGTGATCCGCAGGCCCTCCTGGTTGGGCAAAACCCGCCGCAAGGCAGCCAAAGTGGAACAACTGGTCGATGGTCTGGCAGCTTTTCTCAGTGAGCCCATACCGGGCCAGGTGGTGATTTTCACCAGTGATGAGGATGTATCGGCACACCCTTTAATGAAAAAGCTGGCCAAAGTTCTGAAAAAAACCGCCTGCGTGAGACCTGATGCCAAGGGAATGGAGGCCTGGCTTCGAGATCTGGCGGCGGGGCTAAATCAGCCTATAGCCCCGCAGGCGGTAAGGTTGTTGGCCAACAGCGGGCAGGACATGTATTATCTGGAGCAGTTAATGCGGAAATTGAGCCTGCAAAACGGCCCGGCCACCATCACCGAGCAAGATGCAGCGGCAGAACTTGATCAACAACCGGAGATCAGCGTTTTCAAGCTGACCGATGCCCTGTTGAACAGGCGCACCCGGGACGCCCTCATGGCCTATTATAAGCTGCTGCGCCAGGGTGGCCACCCCACCTTCTTCCTGTATATGATCCTCAGGCAGTATGTGCTCTTGGGAAAAGTAAAGGATTACAGCCAGCAGGGCCTGAGCCAGGCGGAAATCGCGAAAAAAACCGGCGCCAGGGATTTTGCGGTCAGGAAAATGGCCTCCTCTGCGGCCAGATACAGCTGGGAGGATCTAAAGCGCTGCTTTGAGTTATTCCTGGAGGCTGATACAAATCTCAAACAGAGCGGCCGGGATGGCAAGATTGTGATGGAAGCCTTGATCATAGCGGTTTGCACCGGGCAGACCCATTGATTACGAGGTGTTTAAACCCGGTCTTGATCTGCGCCGGTCATGCAGAAAATAAAAAAACCTGCCCTTTAGACAGGTTTTCAACTTATTCAGCCACGGCGTTAAACCGTCTTGCTAGAGCTGATTTCCTTCTGGCTGCTGTGTTCTTATGCAGAATCCCCTTGGATACGTTTTTATCGATAAGGGAGGTTGCCGCGATCAGGCTCTGCTGAGTTGTCTGTGCGTCGCCGCCCTGTAATGCTTCTTCATATTTCTTTACGGCAGTTTTCAGTCTGCTTCTATAGGCTTTGTTTCTCAGACGATTCGCTTCAGCCCGTCTTGCTCTCTTGGCTGGAGTTTTGCTTTTTGCCACCTCTTCACCTCCTCTTGGGTCAAATCTAACAGGAATACTATAGCATTATGATTTATAAAATGCAATGATTTGGCAGTTATTTTTAAGTGCCATTGTTAATATTGTATAGATTCAGTTCTATTCTCCAATTCCCCAAAATAAATTTAATATGAATGGGAGGTGGTATTAATGAGACGCCGTGGTATTATGTCGCTAATGAAGAGTGTGTTTTTGGTGCAATTGTTTGCGGTCATTGTTCTTATAGGAGTTACGGGTAGCTTCCAGCGGATCAGTCTGCCAACCATGAAACCTATGCCGGTGGAGTACCTGGATCCTTTCAGCCGGATCGATATCGGGGAAGACATGGCATTAAAGATGTTCCAGGACAGCAGTTTCCTGCCTGGAGAAGCCAACCTGCTGTTTCTTGATCCCGAATACCTGGACGAGGTATTCCCGCAGTCCCTGTTGACCGCCAGCATCCAGGCCCTGGCTTATACCAGCCCGAGAGGCGGGGATGAGACTGTTATAGAATTGGAAGAAGAAGCATCCAACCAGGAGATCGTCTCCGAATCCGCTCCAGATACAGCTGAAACAGCTGTTAAGCTTTCCGGAGGCAAGATCCTGTTATATTGCACCCATAGCGCCGAATCTTACATTCCCGATGAAGGTAAGGCCAGGGTGGATGGAAAACGAGGCCTTATAAACGAAGTCGCCCGGCGTCTCAATACGGAGATGCGTAAGGAAGGATTAAACAGCGAATTCATCAATACTATTCATGATTCCGACTATCTTATAAGCTATAGCAATTCGCGGAATACTATAAAGAGCTTTTTGGCCCAGAATAAATCGGTTGCGGCTATGTTTGACATTCATCGGGACAGCATCGCTGGAGCTACCAAGGCCGAGACTGTCATGATCAATGGCAAAAAATGCGCGCCCATTCTTATCATAGTGGGTACCAACGAACGCAAGCCCCATCCCAATTGGAAAGATAATCTGGCCTTCGCTCAAGCCCTTTATAAAGTCAGCGAGGCTAAGTACCCGGGTTTAATCAAGGATGTGCGCACCAAAGCCGGAACCTATAATCAAGAATATCATAAAAACGCGCTGTTATTGGAATTTGGTTATGACTATAACACCCTGGCTGAGGCCCAGTACGCGGCTACGCTATTTTCCGATGTGCTGGCCGAAGTTATGCGGCAGGAAGGATCCTTGCAGTGATGAGGTCAATTTTGTGTCTGCTGGCTATGAGCATCTTAATGATGCTGGTTGCGGCGGGATTGAATATCAGTAATCAGGGTATCAATGATCTGACCCAGAGTAATCCGGGCTATGTCATCGCCGTGCACCTGGAAGACGAAGGAGTATATATTGAAGCATTGGGCCGTAAATACCCCTGCAATACGGCCTTGTTGCAGAATGGACAGGCTCGTCTCAAAATCGGGGCAGCCCGGCTAGAGGCCTATATACAAGAAATCTGGCAGCACAGGCGCCAGCTGTGGTAAAGTTTAAAATAATAAATGGGAAAATTGCGGCCTATTGAGGCCTTTTTTTATGCAGCCAGACGTTTATAATGTATATTTTTGATATGGAGGAAGACCGTCGGAAGGAGGAGTACGGTGACGCAAAGCGGTCAGAAGATGGCAAAAGCAGCCCTGTTTTTAAGCTTTACGGTGGTGTTGTCCAGGATCCTGGGCTACGGCCGGGAAGTAGCCTTGTATACCATATTTGGCCAGAATTACGTCACTGACGCCTATCAGGCCGCCTTTTCCATACCCGACTCCTTGTATATGCTGCTCATCGGCGGCGCTCTGGGATCTGCTCTAATTCCGGTTTTCTCGGCTCATATCGCATCCGGGCGCGATTCGGAAGCCTGGAAAGCGGCCAGCGTGGTTTTTAATTATATATTGCTGGCCTTGTCGGTTTTGCTTTTGCTGGCTTACCGCTACACTGAGCCGGTGATTCATGTTCTGGCGCCGGGGCTGCCCCAGGAATACCTGGCGCTGGCGGTCGGGCTCTCCCGCATTATGTTTATCCAGACGGTCTTCATGGTGTTAAACGGCTTCGCCATGGGAATCCTCAATTCTTACCACCATTTCGCCGCACCGGCCTGGGGGAGCCTGTTATATAACATCAGCATCATCGCCTGCGGGGTACTCCTGGTGGAAGATCTGGGGATAGCCGCTTTTTCAGTGGGGGTGGTTCTGGGCTCCATCATGAGTTTTATGGTGCAGATTCCCGCTCTCAAACAGGTGGGGTTGAAGTATTATTTCAGCTTTGACCTGCACAACCGCGGTTTTCAGGAGATCATAATCCTGATGGTGCCGATGATCGCCGGCCTGGGGGTAGTGCAGCTCAACCTCTTTGTGGCACAAAACCTGGCTTCCAGTTTAGGCCCCGGGGTTTTAAGCGCTCTTAAGCTGGCTCAGCGCATCATGAACCTGCCTATCGGCATATTCGCGGTTTCTATCGGAACCGTGCTTTTTCCCGCTATGACAATGCTCAGCGCCAAGGGCGAGTGGGCTCAGTTCAAACGCCATAATTCACTGGGGCTCAGAGCCATATTTCTACTGACCTTGCCGGCTTCGCTGGGGTTGATCGCCATTGGTCAACCGACTATCGCCTTGTTATTCGAGCATGGCAATTTTACCGCAGAGATGACCCGGGTTACCAGCCAGGCCCTGGTCTTCTATGCCGTAGGCATATCGGCTTACTCTGCGGTACAGGTCGTCAACCGCAGCTTTTATGCCTTAAAAGACACGGTGTCGCCAGTGATTTCCGCCATAATCAGTATAGCCGTAAACATCGCCTTATCCCTGTTGCTGGTGAAGAATATGCAGCACCAGGGTTTGGCCCTGGCCTATTCCCTGGCGGGCATTGCCAACCTCCTGTTATTGCTCCTGGTTTTGCGCTTTAAACTGGGGCTTTTGGGGGGCAAGACCATAATATTCAGCCTCATTAAGTCGCTGGCCGCTGCAATGGTCATGTTTGCCGGGGTGAAGCTGATTTTAAACGGGCTTCTCACCGGATTGCCCTATAGTGCACATTTCAACCTTCTGGTGAGCCTGGCCTTCAGTGTGGCAGCGGGGGCGGTGCTCTATGGCCTGATCACCCATAGCCTCAATACTGAAGAAGGCCGGCTGGTGGAGAGTATGATCGGCGAGCGCTGGTCAGGCAGAAGGCGGTCCGCCGGTTGAAGGCGTCAGGATAGAATTGCATCATGGCCCATTAATCGGTTATAATCTAGGCGGTATTCAGCCAACAACGATTTGGAGGGCATCTCTTTGTCACTGGACCATATTCGCAATTTCAGTATCATAGCCCATATCGATCATGGTAAATCAACCCTGGCCGACCGCCTCTTACAGGTCACCGGCACTATCAGCGAGCGGGAAATGAGAGATCAGTTCCTGGATAAAATGGATCTGGAGCGGGAAAAGGGGATTACCATAAAACTGCAGCCGGTTCGCCTCAATTATAAGGCCCGGGACGGGAAAGACTATATACTTAATTTGATCGATACTCCGGGGCATGTGGACTTTTCCTATGAAGTGTCGCGCAGCCTGGCAGCCTGTGAAGGCGCCTTGCTGGTGGTCGATGCTTCACAGGGGATTGAGGCGCAGACCCTGGCCAACGTTTACATGGCTATGGACCAGGATTTGGAGATCATAGGCATTGTCAACAAGATCGACCTTCCCGGCGCTGATCCTGATAAGGTCAAAACGGAAATGGAGGATGTGCTGGGCATCGCCAGTGAAGAAATCATTCCCATCTCAGCCAAAACCGGGCAGGGTGTGGAGGAAGTCCTGGAAGCCATCGTGTCGCGGGTTCCCTGCCCGCGCGGGGAGGAGCACGGCCCCTTGCAGGCCTTGATATTCGACTCTTATTTCGACTCCTACCAGGGCGCCATATCATATATCCGGGTGGTCTCCGGGCAGATCCGCCGCGGCGACATGATCAAAATGATGTCCAGCGGAAAAGTGTACGAGACCACGGCATTAGGGGTAATATCCCCCTATATGACTGAGGTCGAAACCCTTGGAGCGGGTGAAGTGGGCTACCTGGCGGCCGGCATTAAAAATGTCAGCGATACCCGGGTGGGCGACACCATCACCCTGGCCTCCAATCCGGCTGATAATCCCCTGCCGGGTTATCAGGAAGTGAAGCCCATGGTATACTGTGGTCTATATCCGCTGGAAAACAATGATTTCGAAAGACTGCGGGACGCTCTGGACAAATTGAAACTCAACGATTCCTCATTATTCTATGAACCGGAAAGCTCAGACGCACTGGGCTTCGGATTCCGCTGCGGATTTTTGGGGCTCTTGCATCTGGAGATTGTCAGGGAGCGATTGGAACGCGAATATGATTTGAGCTTGTTGGCTACCGCCCCCAGTGTGGTATATAAGGTTATGCTCAGCGACGGCAGTGAAATGGATATACAGAACCCCAAACTATGGCCCCCGGCTCAGCGGCTGGAAGCGGTCAAAGAACCCTATGTGAAAGCCAGCATGATGGTTCCCAATGAATTTGTAGGCGCCATCATGGAATTGTGCCGGGAAAAGCGGGGCCAGTATGTCAATATGGAATACCTCACCTCGCAGCGGGTGATGATAACTTACAAACTGCCCCTGGCTGAAATCCTTTATGATTTTTTTGATGCTCTAAAGTCCCGCACCCGGGGTTATGCCTCCCTGGATTATGAAATCAGCGGCTATGAGATATCCGATCTGGTTAAACTGGACATTCTGTTAAATGGCGAGGTGGTGGACGCCCTGAGCATGATCACCCACCACGACAACGCCTACTACCGCGCCCGGGCCCTGACCCAGAAGCTGCGCCGCATCATCCCCCGGCAAATGTACGAAGTGGTTATTCAGGCCTCCATCGGCGCCAAGGTCATAGCCCGCGAATCCGTCAAAGCCATGCGCAAAGACGTATTGGCCAAGTGTTACGGCGGCGACATCACCAGGAAAAAGAAACTGTTGGAAAAGCAAAAAGAAGGCAAAAAACGCATGAAACAGATCGGACACATAGAAGTCCCCAAAGATGCCTTCATGTCGGTGCTAAACATCGAAAAAGAATAGCGTTGATTTGCCCCTGAATCAAAAAATGACCCACGGGGGATGTTGGCTTGGTATATTTATTTTTGAATTGTGGGCAACCGGTGAAGCGAGGGAACGCAAGTGGGGATGGTTATTGGCTTGCACACTTGTTCGCAAGTTAAGAACCGTCCCCACTTGCGTCCCTTCATAGGAGCTGTATTTAATGGAAGCCACCTGGCCTCAGAACAGTCTGGGTTTGTATGTGCATATCCCTTTTTGCAGAAGAAAATGCCCTTACTGTGATTTTTACTCGGTGACTTTTGCCGACCAGGCTCAGTTGCAGGCTTATACCGAAAGACTCTGCTTTGAAATCTCGGCCTGCTCTGAAGACTACCGGGGAAAACCTGTCGACAGCATTTACTTCGGAGGGGGAACCCCCAGCCTCTTAAAACCCGCCCAAATTGGCACTGTCATCAATACTATGGCCTCCCGTTTTACATTGTTAAAAGACCTGGAAATCACCATGGAAATCAACCCGGCTACCGTAAATCGAAGCAGCCTGGAAGCCTGCAAAACTGCCGGGATCAACCGGGTCTCACTGGGATTGCAGAGTCTGCAGGATAAAGAACTCAGAGTTCTAGGTAGAATTCATTCCGCGGCAGCCGCCCGGAAAGCCATTACGGCAGCAGACGCCGCCGGGTTTCACAACCTCAGTTTTGATTTAATTTACGGCATCCCCGGGCAGACTATTACTGCCTGGATGCAGACCCTGCAAGAAGCGGTCAGCTTCCAGCCGCAGCATATTTCTATATACCTCCTGCAGCTGGAATCTCAGGTGCCTATGGCCCGGGCCATAGCCCGGGGGGAACTGGTTTTGCCTGCAGAAGAGGATATAGAGGCCATGTATTACCAGGCCATTGATTATTTGCACGATAAAGGGATCGTTCAGTACGAGATATCCAATCTGGCCCTTGACGGGTATCTATGCCGGCACAACCTGCGCTACTGGCAATTTGGCGAGTATCTGGGTTTCGGCGCTGCCGCTGTCAGCCGCCTGGGCGGGCGGCGCTGGATGAATGCCGCCGATGTGGATGCTTATATGGCCGGAGGGCCAAACAGGGCGGAGGCCGCTCAGATTGTACTGGAAGATATGGAGCCCCGGCAGCAGGCTCAGGAAGCTATAATCATGGGGCTCCGGCTTACGAACGGACTGAATGTGGAGGCTTTTAGAAGGCGGTTTGGCATAAGTCTATTGCAGGAATTCCGGCCAGTGGTAGAACGCTTTACGAGCAGCGGACTCTTGGAATTGGACCACGGCTGGCTCAGGTTGACGAAAGCGGGGCTTTTGGTATCAAACCAGGTTTTATGCTGTTTTGTTGAATGATTTCCAGGCTTGACAAAGAAGTTACAGCGATGATATTTTTTATTAAGTAGGGGTTAGCACTCAACAAACGAGAGTGCTAACAGGGGTGATCGATATGACCTTGGATGAACGCAAAAAGAGGATATTGGAATCGATCATAAAAGACTACGTTGAAAGTGCAGAACCGGTTGGTTCCAGAGCCATAGTCAAAAAACACAACCTCCGCGTCAGCGCGGCTACCGTCCGCAATGAAATGGCTGATCTGGAGGATATGGGCTATTTGGAACAGCCCCATACTTCGGCAGGAAGAATTCCATCTGAGAGCGGGTTCCGCTATTATGTGGACTGTATGATGGAGCGGGAAAACCTGGTGGAGGATGAGGTAGAACTGCTTCAAAAGATCCTCAAAGACAATCTGCAGGATTGGGATGAGGTCATTCAATCCATTGGCAATTTTCTGTCTCAGGTTACCCGTTATACTTCCTTTATCATCGTACCCACCGTCAAATTTGACGAGTTCAAATATATTCAATTAGTTCCGGTGGAAAAGGGCAAAGCTATGGTAATCGTAGTCACTGACACCGGGGTATTGATGCACCGCAGGATTGATATCCCGCAATCAGTGGAGACTAAAGAGCTGCAGAGTATCAATGAGGTCTTTAACCGGCTTTTTGCCCGGAAAAAATTTGCCGAGCTGCGCAAAACTGATTTGCAGTCCTTAAGGGATGAATTGAACCAGAGAAAAAAGGTAATAGACGGGATACTGGAGGCCATAGAAAATCTGACTGAAAATACCGGGGAAGAAAAGGTGGTTATAAGCGGCATCCTCAATATGCTCAACGAACCCGAATTCAAGAACCTGGACAAACTCAAGAAGATTCTGGCCATATTGGAGGAGGAATCGGTGCTTAAGGCCCTGCTTCCGGAAGCTACCGGCGATACCGTTGATATCACCATCGGGCGGGAGAATCGCCTGGATGACGCCAAAGAAATGAGTATCGTCCTGGCAGGTTATAAAATCTTCGGAGAAGTTGGCCGGGTAGGCGTAATTGGCCCGGTGCGCATGGAGTATTGGAAAGCAGCCGGCACGGTTGATTCAGTTCGCACTATCATCGATGAAGTGCTCAAAAAGCATTACTAAGAGTTCGATAATGGATACCGCCGAGGGGGGAAGCATCCACCCGTTATTTTAGCGCAGATATTTCAATAAACAGAGGTGATCAAAAATGAAACCGGAAGACCCGACTGTTCACAACCAGGAGGAAATGGGCTCGGATTCCAGCCTAAACCCGCCGCCCGCCGCAGAATCGATAGCCGGGCTGAATGAACGCCTTCAAGCCGTCCAGGAAGAGAGCAAGAAGAATTACGATCTCTATCTCAGGGCGGCAGCTGAGACTGAAAACTTGAGAAAGCGGCATCAGAGGGAACGGGATGAGTATCTCAAATTCGCTTCCCTGCCCCTCATCAAACCACTGCTGACCGTGATTGACGATCTGGAAAGGGCTCTGGATATGGCCAGCCCGGAACAGGACTATGCCAGTTTGCACAAAGGAATCAGCATGGTTTGCCAGCGGCTTAAAGAGATCGTTGCCCAGGCCGGGGTTGAGCCGGTGGAGGCCCTGGGGCAGTGTTTTGATCCGCAGTTCCACCAGCCCTTATCTGTTGAAGCATGTTCTGAACACCCTGAGAATACAGTTATTGAGGAACTACAGAAAGGTTATATCATGCACGGCAGATTAATCAGGCCCAGCCTGGTTAAGGTTAGTGGATAGCGATTGCAGCGGCAGTCTTTGCTTGTATAATAATTGTTTCCAGAATGTGGAGGTGTTTTAAATGGCAAAAGTAGTAGGAATCGATCTCGGTACAACCAATTCAGTTATAGCCTTGATGGAGGGCAATGAAGCCAAAGTTATTACCAATGCGGAGGGAGAACGCATAACTCCATCTGTGGTGGGCTTTTCCAAAAGCGGAGAGAGGTTAGTGGGCCGCGTTGCCAGACGCCAGGCTATTACCAATCCGGACCGCACGGTTTTATCCATCAAACGCCGTATGGGTACAGATTACCGGGTCAAGATTGATGATAAAAGCTATACCCCGCAAGAGATATCAGCCATGGTCCTGCAGAAAATGAAGTCCGATGCTGAGGCGTATCTGGGAGAACGCATCACTCAGGCGGTCATTACCGTACCGGCGTATTTCACCGACGCTCAGCGCCAGGCCACCAAAGATGCCGGCAAAATAGCAGGCCTGGAGGTATTGCGCATTATTAATGAACCCACTGCGGCCGCTTTGGCATATGGTATGGACAAGGAAAACGCCCAGACCATTCTGGTCTTCGACCTGGGCGGCGGCACCTTTGACGTCTCCATTTTGGAAATCGGGGACGGGGTGTTTGAGGTCAAGGCAACCAGCGGCAATAATCGCCTGGGCGGCGATGACTTTGACGATAAAATTATCAACTGGCTGGTGGCAGAGTTTAAAAAGGAACAGGGAGTAGACCTGACCAATGACAAAATGGCTATGCACCGCCTTAAAGAAGCGGCTGAGAAGGCTAAACACGAATTGTCCAGCCTGATGAGCACCGACATTAACATACCCTATATTACGGCTACTCAGGATGGCCCCTTACACCTGGAAAAAACACTCACCCGGGCCCGCTTTAACGAAATGACCGCGGATTTAGTGGAAAAGACCATGGGACCCACCCGCCAGGCCTTGAAAGACTCGGGTCTCAAATCAGAACAGATCGACCGGGTCATTTTAGTGGGCGGCTCCACCCGCATTCCCGCTGTACAGGAAGCCATCAAAAACTTCATCGGCAAAGAGCCCTACAAAGGCATCAATCCAGATGAAGTGGTGGCCGTCGGGGCAGCCATTCAGGCCGGGGTCCTGGCTGGAGATGTCACCGACGTGGTTTTGCTGGACGTAACCCCTCTGTCTTTGGGAATCGAAACCCTGGGCGGGGTATTTACCCAAATCATCGAGCGCAACACCACCATTCCTGCAGCCAAGAGTCAGATATTCACCACTGCGGCTGATCAACAGCCTTCGGTCGATATCCATGTTTTACAGGGCGAACGAAAACTGGCCAACGACAATGTCACTCTGGGGAGATTCCAATTGACCGGCATCCCGCCGGCCCCCCGCGGAGTTCCTCAGATTGAGGTGAAATTTGATATCGATGTCAACGGCATCGTCAATGTTACCGCCAAAGATCTGGCTACCAACAAGGAACAAAAAATCACCATCACTTCCTCCGGCGGCTTAAGCGACGAAGACATTAAAAAGATGATGGAAGATGCCGAGCGCCATGCCGAAGAAGATGAGCGGCGCTTCAAGGAGATCGAGGCTCGCAATGCGGCCGACAGTTTGATCTATCAGTCTGAGAAAGCGCTCAAAGAAAACGGAGACAAGATCGACGCGGATTCCAAACGGCCGGTGGAAGATGCCATAGCTGCGCTCAAAACCAGTCTGGAAGGCAGCGATGTGGAAGACATCAAGGCCAAGACGGAAGCCCTGACGCAGGCCTTCTACGCGGTGAGCAGCAAGCTCTATGAACAAGCCCAGGGGGACCAGCAAGGCGCTGCACCGGGCGGGGCCGCAGACGATGAGGTCTTCGATGCCGATTATCGAGTTGAAGATGAATCCAAATAACGGCAATTGATAAGTTATAGAAAAAGCTTTCTACATCGTATAATATAAAGATGGTTCTAATCACCTCACATTAATTGGGGATGCAGCAAACCACGCAAACAGGCTGGAGCGACCCGGAAGCCCTTTGGTTTTCGGGCGTAGCCTATTATGCCAGGAAGGTGGATTCAGATGCCTGCAAAAAGAGATTACTACGAGCTGCTGGGGGTTGGCCGCGATGCCACCCCGGAAGAGATAAAAAAGGCCTATCGCCAGTTGGCTCGCAAATACCATCCTGATGTCAACAAGGAAGACCCTGAGGCTGCCGAAAAATTCAAGGAATTTACTGAAGCCTATGCGGTGCTCAGTGATGCGCAAAAGCGGGCCGCTTATGACCAATTCGGCCATGCAGCCTTTGAACCCGGTCATGGCGGTCCCGGGGGCTTTGGCGGATTTGATTTTGACATCAATGATTTTGGTTTTGGGGACTTATTTGATGTTATTTTTGGCGGAAGCGCCAGCGGACGCAGCAGAAGAACCGGGCCCAGACGAGGGGCAGACCGTGAGATAAGGCTCGATATCAGCTTTGAAGATGCCTTGTTCGGCATTGAAAAAGACCTGGAATTATCCCGTGTCGAATCCTGTGAGCACTGTCAGGGCAGTGGGGCGGAACCGGGTTCCTCAACCAAAACCTGCCCCAGCTGTAATGGCAGAGGACAGGTGCGCAATGTGCAAAGCACGCCATTTGGGCGTTTTGAGACCGTAAGGCCTTGTAATCAGTGTCATGGCGAAGGCAAAATAATCGAAAAGCCCTGTACCCATTGCCGGGGAACCGGACAGGAAAGAAAGAATCGCAAAATCAATGTGCGCATCCCGGCCGGGGTTGATACCGGATCTCGCCTCCGCATCCAGGGAGAGGGAGAAATAGGGAGCCATGGCGGCCCGGCCGGCGACCTCTACATTTTGCTTTCGGTAAGATCCCATTCCCGCTTCAAACGCGAGGGCTACAATCTTGTCACCACCCTGGAAATCAGCTTTGTACAGGCTGCTCTGGGTGCTGATGTTAGCATAGATTTGCCCGGCGGAGCCGTGCACAACATGCATATACCGGAAGGGACTCAGCCGGGAACCATCCTTACTGCCAAAGGCAAAGGGGTCGCGCATGTGCAGGGGCACCGTATAGGAGATCTGAAGGTTGTCGTGGAGGTGAGAATCCCCACTCGTGTCAGCAAAAAGCAGCGTGAGCTCTTAGAAGCCTTTTTTGAGGAAGGCGAGGAACAAAAACCAGGGCGTAAAGGCATATTCGATAAATTCAAAGACGTTATCGGCTAGGAGTGGAAGATTTGCAATGGATTGAAATAAGCGTATTGACTAACGGCCCGGGAGTCGAAGCGGTTGCAGCACTATTTCACCGCCTCGGTTGCGGCGGGGTGATGATTGAAGACCCCGGGGCGGCGCAGATATTCCGGGAGCCGGTTGATGAGGATAAAGCTCCGGGGTG
>NZ_DIPG01000055.1:24318-24830 GCF_002426325.1 Syntrophomonas sp. UBA5494
GATGAGGATAAAGCTCCGGGGTGTGATTTTTCCGGCCCGGGGCCTTTTCGGGTTAAAGCTTATGTTCATGAAGACCGCCAGGTGACGGCAGAGATCGAACAGGGTCTGGAAGAGATACAGAGGCTGCTAGGCTCTGACTTTGAANNGGATGAAGACTGGGAGGACAGCTGGAAGAAGTACTACCATACCTTTCGAGTCGGACAGCGTTTGCTGATTAAGCCGTCATGGGAAAAGTATGAGCCCGAATTGACAGATGTGGTAATCGAGATCGATCCAGGCATGGCCTTTGGAACCGGTATTCATGCTTCCACCCGCTTTTGTCTGATATTTATCGAGCAGTATATCAAGGGCGGCGAAAAGGTGATCGATGCCGGATGCGGTTCGGGAATACTATCTTTAGCCGCGGCCAAACTTGGCGCAGGCGAAGTTCTGGCTATGGATCTCGATGGGGTGGCGGTACGAATCGCCCGGCAAAACATCGCTTTAAATGGCCTTGATGAGCAGATCAAGGC
>NZ_DIPG01000055.1:24946-25120 GCF_002426325.1 Syntrophomonas sp. UBA5494
GGCCTTGATGAGCAGATCAAGGCCGTTGCCGGGGATATTTTTCAGGATCTTAAACAACAGCGCGCCGATGTGATTATGGCCAACCTTACTGCAGATGTGATTCTGCCCTGGCTGCCTGTAGCCGTTCCTATTCTGAACAGCTCCGGTTTGCTGTTCGCTTCCGGTATTCAAGAC
>NZ_DIPG01000148.1:0-11318 GCF_002426325.1 Syntrophomonas sp. UBA5494
AGAAATGCTTTATATTCCGGACACATGGTGTTGGCGTCGCCGATATGGGGGGTTAGACGGTTGGCAATGTCCCCGGTGGCATAGCCTTTGAAACCGAACTGCCACAGCATACCGATTTGGTGGACTTCTGCGCCGCCCACTTTAAAGGGCTTAAAGCGCTTGGTCACACAAGCCAGGGCCTCGATGTCACCCCGGGTGGTAGAGACAATAACCTTGGCACCGTTCTTGATCCCTTTATCCCGGGCCAGTTCCTCACTGAGCTCAACAAACATATTGGGCATCAACTCGGCCAGCCAGGGCAGGTTGCGAGTCAAAGCGCCGGTCTGCCAGTGCTCGGTTACCCGGTAAGTAGTAGCGATTATAGGATAATCTTCCTTCTTACCTTGCTTCTCGGGTTCCCATACTTTGGCTATCGGGTTCATAGGCTGCTTGTTGACAATTGGTGGCACCGGAGATTCCCAGGGCTCATAATGTTCAGGGAAAGGTCCATCCTTAAAGGATGCCAGCGTTGCAAAGAAACATCCTTTGCCTTCAGGACGCATGATAAATGGATCATTAAAAGCCGGCTTGTCAGGTCCGGTGGTCTTAATGAAGTCGGGAACATCCCAACCTGCCCAAGCGCCTGCTCCATCCCACCACACCAGGCGGTCGGTGTCGCCCGGCCAGGGGGTTACTCCATCCGGCTGTACTGAGCAACGGTTGTATATAATTCTTCGGTTGACTGGCCAAGCCCAACCCCAGTTGGGGAACAGTCCCAAGCCGCTGGGGTCTTCTTTCTTGCGCAGCTGCGGTTTGTAGATCATCTTGCCGTCTTTCCAGGTGGTACCGCCGCAGTAAATCCAGTTGCCGCAGGCTGTACTGCCATCATCCTTTAAGAGGGCAAAGCCTTCCACCGGCTTGCCGTCGGCGACGGTATAACCGCACAATTCATTGGCCACTTTCATAATATCGGGTTCTTCTTCGCCATGCTGACCATCGTAATCCCAGGTCATCTTGTTTATGGGTTCATCCTCAGGCCTGGTGCTGTCTGCATACAAGGCTTTGATCTTCTTGCCTAATTCATTGTAAATCCACAGGTCGGCTTTGGATTCTCCTACCGGATCAGCGCCTTTCCAGCGGAACTGCACCCAACGGCCGGTTTGGGCTGCGGTGCCCTCTTTTTCATATACAGCAGCCGCAGGAAGGAAAAATACCTCGGTAGCTATATCCTTGGGGGTTAAGCGGTGTACCTTTTCATTCTCTACCGCTCTCTCCCAGGCGGTATGACTCCAGAACTCGGCGCTCTCATTGAGCCACAGATCGATGGAAACCATCCATTTCAGTTTGGTCAATGCGGTCTGTTCTTTATTGGCGCTGGGACCGCCTACCACCGGATTGGATCCGTTGATAAAGAGACCGTCGATTTCGCCTTTATACATGGCTTCAAATAAGCCGATGTGCGAATAATTCTTGGTGTCCTGACGCTTGGGTATATAGTGATATGCAAAATCGTTGGCTTCGGTAGCGGCATCGCCATACCAGGCTTTCAAAGTACTGACGATCCACTTGGAGGTGTTGACTTTCCAACCGGAATACTTGACCCCGGCCGCGACCAGAGCCCGCAATTCAGTCAGATTGGTAAAAGGCAACTTGCCAACCCCGGGGGTTGTCTTGCGAATATAGGAAATCAAGTCTTTATAGGCAGCGCTTGCAGTAGGGGAATCAATGTAGCCGGGTAAAATGTGGAAAAGCAGAGCCATATCCGTGGCCCCCTGCACATTATTCTCCCCGCGCAGAGCATTTATTCCGCCGCCGGCTCTGCCCATATTGCCCAGTAGAAGCTGCACTATAGTGAAAGCCTTGACATTCTGGGATCCAACGGTATGCTGGGTGATGCCCATAGCATAGTTGATGCAGCCGGTTTGATCCGGAGCACTGGTAGAGCAATATAGTTTTAAGACTTCCTCATATTTTTTCTTGGGACTGCCGGTGATAGAGCAGACCGTATCGATATCGTAACGGGAATAGTGTTTCTTCATGAGCTGGAATACACAGCGCGGATCCTGCAAAGTCGGATCCTGCATGATGTTTCCGCCTTCATCGTATTTATAGTCCCAGGAACTTGTATCGTATGAACCCTTGGCGGTATCAAAACCGCTGAAGAGACCGTCCTGAAAATCGAAATCATCTCTGATCAGGAAGGCTGCATTGGTATAACTTAACACATAGTCCTTATGATAAAGCTCATTATCCAGGATGTACTTTACCATGCCCCCTAAAAAAGCGATGTCGGTACCCGAACGCATGGGGCAATAGATGTCAGCAATTGCTGAAGTACGAGTAAAGCGGGGATCCACATGAATGATCTTAGTCTGACGCTGGGGATCAAACCTGCCCTTCATAAGCCATTTCATTCCGATAGGATGATTCTCCGCCATGTTGCTGCCCATTATCAGGGCTACATTGGTGTTTTTGAGGTCGATCATGTGATTCGTCATGGCGCCTCGTCCAAATGCTGGTGACAAACCTGCCACCGTGGAGCTGTGTCAGATACGGGCCTGGGTTTCTAAAAATACCACACCCAGGGAACGCATCATTTTGGCTAAAAGATAGCACTCCTCATTATCCAAACCGCATCCACCGATAGAGGCGATCTTCTCGGTACGGTTTACAATTATTTCAGTACCGTCAGCGATTTTTTCCTTATGAATAAAACTTGCGTCACGGGTCTCCTTGATCCGCTGGGCAATTTCATTCAACATCCAGTCCCATTCTTTTTCTTCCCACTTCTCACTACCGGGTGCCCTGTATAATGGCTTTTTAACCCTCTTAGGGTTGACTACCTGATGCCCGGTCTCCGGCTCATAGATCTCTCTAAGATTGAACATAGCAGAACCCTTTGAACAAGCACAACCTTCATTGATGGGATTGTCAGGGTCGCCTACTACGCTCAGCAGTCTGACGAACTTGCCTTCAGCATTCTTCTCGGCATATACGACCAGACCGCATCCAGAAGCACAATAGGGGCACACCGTCGGTGTTGGGGTTACGTTTTTGATCCTTAGTTCCTTAATAGCCGCAGCAGTGGCTTGCATATCAAAACCAAGATCCACAACCGCAAAGCTGGCTGCGGTTCCACCGGCTAATTTGAGGAACTGACGACGCGTAACCTTCATTCCATCCCCACTCTCCTTTCCCATATTTATTTTTATAAAACTCCCAACACATTATAGCATCCCGCCGGCAATATCGACACCCATAACCTTTAGCCGGGGTTTTATATATTAAGTCTGCCGGTTTGTAACAATGGCTATGGGTATTCAAATTACGGGATAAAAGACTCTTCCCTCCCTTCAAAGGCTATCGTTGCTGCATTAAAAAAAGCCCTAATACGCCTTCTTATTATTTCGACAGAGAATTTTAAAATCCTTGCCGGGCTCGAATGGGTATTGTAGTATAACTAAAATATATCATAAGTATAATCTAATGCAACTTATTAGCAGCTAAAACCTGGCCGGACAGTTCCAGATTATACCCTCCCATTTTTCGCAGCCTTTCTTGAAAATCAGGGCTTTGTAAAGCCTCCAATAACAATTCCGTCCAGGCTTCGGGGATAAGGTCGGTCAATATACACAAATCATACTGCTCCTCCGCCAGGGGGATAAAGTCCAGATCCATAACCCGGGCACTGGCCATGATGCCCAGTCCGCAATCGCAAGCATCGTTTTTCACCGCCGCGGCTACCGCCAAATGAGTGTATTCCTCCCGGGTGTATCCATTGATCCCTGCTGGGTCCACCCCATCCCGTTTGAGCAGATAATCCAACAGGATTCGAGTCCCGGCCCCTTTTTGTCGATTGATGAAGCGTATGCCGGGGTCTAGCAATTGTGCCAAACCGGTAATCCCCAAAGGATTGCCCTTCTTCACTATCAAGCCTTGCTGCCGCCTGGCTACATTGATCAAGCGCCAGTTCTTTCCGCTGAGATAACGCTGAACATAGCTGATATTGTAGTTGCCTTGCTCAGTATCCAATAAATGTATGCCGGCCATATGGGTCTCGCCGCGCATCAGGGCCATCAGACCGCCCATACTGCCTACATTGGTCGATAAAAGGCGGATCTCGTGCCGGCGGCGCAGGTAATCAATCAACAGGTCGATACACAGGTCATGACTTCCCATGCATACCAGCGAGCGCTCGATCTCATGCCTGGGGCGCATCAAAACTGCCTGGCTGTATTCCCCGACGTTGATACCTTCCTGGCCGCTGGAGATTTTGATGACCCCGTCAGCCCTGACCAGGTTGGAGGATATGCCCGCACCTCTGCTCAAAGGATAGGCCAGATAGCGATCCTGCAATTTGGCCAGATTTACATATACGAATTCGTCCACTCCCATGGGGGAGGCTATTTTCCTGGTCAGCTGGCACTGCATTTCCTCGGGTTCAGGTACAACCAGGCCTTGTCTTCTATATATTAGTGGTCTGGCAAACAGGGTAAAAACCAGCTGTGCGGAGACCGGGTAACCTGGAACCCCTATGACCGGTTTATTTTCGCCGATCAGTCCTAATATGGCGGGTTTGCCGGGTTTAATCGCCAGGCCATGATTGAGAACCCTCCCCAGGCTGGCTATAATAGCGGATGTATAGTCTTCTCTGCCTGCAGAGGAGCCTGAGCAGATAACCAGGAGGTCAGATTGCGGCTCCATTTCCCGAACTGCCTGCAGCAGTTTGTCCCAATCATCTTCAACGATGGAGTGGCGAATGGTCTTAGCTCCCCATCCCTGGCACAATGCTGCCAGCATATAGCTATTTGATTCCACGATCTTACCGGGTTCTAAATCAGGGGAAGCGGTTGGCACTAATTCAGTGCCGGTAGGAATGATCCCCACTACCGGCTGTTTGAAAACCGCCACTTTATCTACCGCAGCACTGATTAAGGCCGCGATTTCATAACTGCCCAGGGGATATGAGCTGGGTACGATCATATCCTGGGCTACCAGATCTTCGCCCACTGAGCGGATGTGCTGCCAGGGAACCGCGGCTTTGATTATTTCAGCCTCATTGCCGAAAAAGTTGACGTCTTCGATCATAATTACGGCATCATATGGCGGGGGTACATAATCACCGGTATCCACCATTAAATAACTGCTTTCAGCTATTCTCACCGGGGTGGTTTCACTGGCAGTATAGGTATCTTTTGCCCGCACCGCAATGCCGTCCATAGCGGAAGCCTGGTAATGCGGCGAAGAACGCTTTGACAGGACCGGCCGGGAGGTAACCCGTCCCAGGCAATGGCCTACATCCACCCATTCTTCACCGGTTTTAAAGAAACCGGCTTCATTTAAAGCCTGGTTGAAGCTTAACATGGCTTCCTGCAAAGGGGTATTCTTGATATATATATTTCTTTTCATGCTGTTATAGACTCCTGGTGTTTTCAATTATTGTATCGCACCGCATTAAAAAACAAAACCAGCCTCAAGGAAAATTGACGCTGGTAATTAATCGGAGGCGCAAAGCCGTCAGTCAATTTTATCTTACCGGGTGTTTAAGTATAATAACTATAAGGGCAGGATCATCTTCCGCCCCATTAACATGTCTGAGAGGATGTAAACATGGGCGAGTTTTTGCAGGTGGTAAGTTACGAAGAGGCTATCGTCAGGCTAAAGAGCAGGCTCAAGCGGCCCGGGGAAGAACAGTGCCCGCTGGGCCGATCCAGGGGGCGGATATTATCCCGGGCGATTGCCAGCCCTGAAGATATGCCGGGTTTTAATCGGTCGACAGTAGACGGCTATGCGGTAAATGCCCTCGATAGTTTTGGGGCCAGCGAATCCCTGCCGGCCTTTTTCCAATATATCGGCGCGGTTCCCATGGGGGCCGCTCCAGACTTTTCCATCAGCTCCGGCCAGTGCGCCTGGATCCCTACCGGGGGCATGCTCCCCGCCGGCAGTGATGCCGCTATAATGGTGGAGTACACCGAAAGGCTGGGTGACGACACCATACTGGTCTACCGCCCGGGCAGCCCCGGGGAGAATGTGATGCGAAAAGGGGAAGACATATCCCGCGATGCAGATCTATTTGCCGAAGGGCACCTCCTGCGCCCTCAGGATATCGGGCTTTTGGCTTCGCTGGGAATCAGCCGGGTACCGGTTATCAAGCCTTATCTGGTCGGCATCATCAGCAGCGGTGATGAAATGGTTCCCATTGAAATGCCGCCGAATCCCGGACAGGTTCGGGATGTTAATTCATACAGCCTGGCGGCGGCGGTTGAAGAGAGGGGACATCGGGCCCAAATCTATCCGCTGGTCAGGGACGATGCGGATCAGCTAAAAAGGATGGTGGCTCAATCACTTGAACAAAACGATATAACCCTGCTGTCCGGAGGCAGTTCTGTGGGAATCGCCGACCTGACCCTGGATGTCTTGTTGTCGTTTGAGGAAGCGCAGCTGCTTTTTCACGGATTGGCGGTGAAACCGGGAAAACCAACCATGGGAGTGAGTATTAAAGATAGACTGGTAATAGGTTTGCCAGGTCATCCGGTTTCAGCGTTGATGATGTTCAATGTATTGAGCCATCAACTCTTAGACAGCAGGAGAAATCTTCATGTCCATGCCAGGCTGACCCAGAATATCGCCTCACAGCCGGGGAGAGACGACTTCGTGCCGGTTTATCTCAGTGAAGGGGCAGGCCACTGGGAGGCCCGCCCCCTGTTGGGAAAATCGGGTTTAATGAGTATCCTGGCCCAGGCCAATGGCTTTATTCATATAAAGGCTGTCGACCAGGGATTAAAGGGTGGGGAGGTTTGCCGGGTTTATCCGTTTTAAGCCTCAAAGCCCCAGTTGATTCTGCCATGAGGCTGCTATTTGCTGCCGGCGGGTTTCAATCGCTGCAAAATCCATAGCCGGTACGTAATAATGTTCCAGTTCATCGTGCCATTTTTTGGCGGTCTGCAAGATTTGCACGGCATCGGTGATGCCCTGGTTGTAGCGGTGGACGGCAGCAAAGATCAGCTTGGCCCGGGCCGATACGCCTTCATTGTCCAGCAGCTGATCGAAATCAAGCTGGCGCTTGAGCTTCAGGCCTTTTAGTATTTCTTTATAAGGAAGCAATCCGGACCCTATATCGATCAATAAAGCATTGCTGGACGGTACCAGGATATAATCGATATCATGGGGATCCACAGGATTGTGAAAAACCTCGCCATATATCCCGCCCTGCTCCATCAGGTTTCTGGTATGGGCAAACAAATCCTGCACCCCTGCTCCTGGACTGCCTTTTACCGCGAAGATAGCGGTATGATTATCGATCAAGGTTTCCAATTTGGTTATCAGTCCGCCCGGGGTCAGAGCCCCGGCAAACAGATGCCTTAAGGGGCGGTATTCCGACACCGAACCAGCCAGGAAATCGGCAGTCAATGCCTGAAGATTACGGTTAAGGGATTTGCTTACACGGTTTTCACCGTAGTAATCCTTGAGTTCGTCATAGGCGATGCCACATTCTTTGAGGCGGCTGTAAGCCCGCATAAAACACCTGGAGATTTCCCGGGTCAACTGCACAATCTCTTGGCGATGGGGCTTTATCATGTCCTGATGCCAATAATCGCCCAGGTTAAGGATTTCGTCTACAGCGCCGGGGTAAACCGGATCTACCACATGCGGACTGGTGCCATCCAACAAGCAGAATTGCTGCTTGCCGATGACGATGCCGTCCAGAGAAGACGGGTCTGAGGAACATCCATGCTCCTCGACGTCCACGCCCAGCCGGGAGAAATGATCCCCGACTTTCTTCATGAAACTGGACTTTCCCACTCCGGGTCCGCCTTTGAGGATGATTTTTTGAGCAACCTCTGGCCCCACTATCTGGTCATAGAAAGAATAAAAGCCAAAACGGGTATTGCCGCCCGGGTAAACATATCGACGGATTGCCATATTTTGCACCCCCATTTCAACATTAACCGCACAGTCGTCATTAAATCTATATGGCTAAAAGCTAAAAATATGTGGTCATACTTCTTGAATACAGCATTCCCGGCTTTGCAGAAACGCCTTCAAGAATTTACTGCGGTGGATGTCGTCTTCATTTATAATTGATAAGAAATCCCGGCCAACCAGCAGCCGATTGTAATGAAGCGCATTTTTATCTTGCGATGGGAGAGGAAATATGGATCAGCCTTTATGGGTATTACGCCAATATGATATTGTACAAGCCCAAGCCATGGCGGAGCGACTGGGCATCAGCACAGCGGCTGCGATCCTGTTGCAGCAGCGTGGCTGCCGGAGTGAAGAACAATGCCGTTATTTTTTGTCACCCCGATTGGAAGATCTTACCCCCCCGCTGTCCATGAGCGGGATGGCAGCGGCCGTAGAGATCATTCAGCGAACTGTTGACGCTAAACGGCCTATTGTAATCTTTGGGGATTATGACGTTGATGGTGTCTGCAGCATCGTTATTTTACGGGAATGCCTGGAAAGGCTCGACGCTGAGGTCGATTATTATATACCCGACCGATTCCAGGAAGGCTACGGCCTTAATACCCAGGCCGTACAGCAACTGGCCCAGCGGGGATTTGGATTGCTGATAACAGTGGATTGCGGCATCAGGTCAGTGGAAGAAGTGGCTGCAGCCAGGCGTTCGGGTCTGCAGGTCATAGTCACCGATCACCATCTGCCGGGAGATATTCTGCCTGAGGCGGATGTGATTATCAATCCCCATTTGGATCAAATGGAGGACTGCAAAAATTTATGCGGGGCCGGGGTAGCTTACCAACTGGCCAGAGCCTTGGGATCAGTACCGGACAATGACTCCTGGCTGGATCTGGCTGCTCTGGCCACCCTCGCCGATATAGTCGATTTAAACGGCGATAACCGCATCCTGGTCAAGCATGGTCTGCAGCGCATGTCTGTTACCGACCGGCCGGGATTGAGGTGTCTGATGGAAACCGGCGGAATCAAACCTGGTGAGGAAATAAGCTCCTGGCAGATAGGTTTCATATTGGGCCCGCGGCTCAATGCGGCCGGCCGGCTCAGCCATGCCCGGCTCAGCGCGGAGCTGCTCTATACTCGAGACGAACAGCAAGCCCTTTATCTAGCCGAGGTTTTGAACCGGCTGAACGATGAGCGCAAGCAAACCGAGGAAATCATACTGCGCGAAGCCTCCCTGAGAATAGCTCATCAACCTCAAATTCTGCAGAACAATGTTTTGGTTTTGGACGGTAAACAGTGGCACCACGGGGTTCTGGGCATTGTGGCCTCCAGGCTTAGTGAAATACATCGGAAACCGGTAATTCTTATAAACTGGGATGACGACAGCGGGCGTGGTTCATGCCGCAGCATCGAGGGCTTTGACATTCATCGGGCTCTTCAAGCCTGTCAGAATCACCTCCTGCAATACGGGGGGCACCCTATGGCCGCCGGGCTTACCATCGATAAAAACCAGCTGACTTTTTTCATTGAGGCCCTGGAGCGCTGGAGTCAGGAATCGGGCCAGGCCGGCGCCAGGGAGGAACGCCACTTCATCGACCTTGAAATTGACCCGGCTCAGATAAACTGCGATTTATGGCATGAGATTCAGGCCCTGGAGCCTTTTGGACCTGGCAATCCGGTTCCGGTTCTGGCGGTACGGGGAGTGGAATTGCAGCAGGCGGCTATGATCGGTGCGGAAGGTCAGCATTTCAGGGCGCGTATGCAGGGTTCTAATCTCAATGTGATTGCATTTAGGAAACCTCAATATGCTGATTTCAAGGCTGGTCAATATCGTGCCGATCTCACTTTTCAGCTTAATCGCAATGAATTTCGGGGCAGGACCAGCCTGCAGCTTAAGATCAGACAGATGAAACCCGCTTATCAGTGGGATATGAGCGCGGAGACTCCCTTGAGACCATGGCTTCGGGAAGCCCTGGGCCTTCTCGAACAGCAGCGGGCCGTCTTGCTTATAGCGCCTACTTATCGCGTATTGAATAAACTGCAACAAAGTCTGGAATTGTGGCTTTGCGAAGCGGCGCTGCATGGCCTGCACGGCCACTTGTCCGCAGCACAGCGGCAGGCCGGGGAGCAGGCTTTATTGTCCGGTGACCCGGGTTTATACTTGGTCAGCAGTGCCTATCATTATTATCTGCAGAAAAAACAGTCTGAGGCCCTAAACGCTCTTCACAGCATTGACGTGCTGAAGAGCCAGGCCGAAGGGGCGGCGGCCCGTGATCAGGACAATGGGGAAAACGGTCCCCTGACACTTAATAGCGGCATAAAAGCGTATACTGTAAAATCAGGTGAGATGCCGGATCGGGGGCGTTTCGCGGTTTATGTCAATCGCCTCAAGACGATACAGAACTTAAGAGCCGGGATCAATCCGCTGTTTTCGGAAGCCGGTCTGGGCGACATACAGCAGCGCCGCAGGGTCAGGCGTCAGTTTGTCCAGGCCAAGGAGGGGTTTTTACTTACCGACGGCAATGCCTGTGGTATGCCCATAGGCGAGATAGACGGGGTGTGGATGGCTGATTTGCCTTTCAGCACTGCGGAAATCGACCACATCTGGAATGAAATGGGAATAGGGACGTCCTGCCCGCTGGTCCTGCGCTTCAATCAAAGCCAGGTCGATGCCAACCAGATCTACCTGGGCCGCCTCTATCCCGATACGGAGCGGATAAGGTCTATGTTGCCGGCCCTGCGGTCTTTGGGGCATGGAGTGCTGCAGGGGGAGGTTTCCCAGTTCTGCCAGGTCTTATCAAGAATCACCGGCCGTCAGGTAAGCGCACTGGATTTGCAGTCCGTACTGCACGTACTTGATGATCTGGGCTTGTGCCAGTTTAAGAAAAAGGGTAGTATTATGGCAATAAAGTTTATGTTTCATGCCAAAAACAGCATTAATATGTCTGAATCCCCCTACTATCTGGAGGGCCTGGCTGAAAAAAAGGCATTTCACGACCTGGCTAACGAGCTTCAACAAATGCCGCTTTGGTGATGTTTATGGATCCACAATTGCAGCATATACTGGATAAGGTAAGCTCTTATGATCCGGATGCCAATCTGGCTCTCATAACCAAGGCATATCAATACGCCAGTAAAGCGCACGAAAATCAAAAGCGAATATCCGGCGACCCCTATATCAGCCATCCGGTTGAAGTAGCCTTAATCCTGGCGGACATCGAAATGGATGCTGCTTCGATATGCGCTGCCTTGCTTCATGATGTGGTAGAGGATACCATTGTAACCTATCAGGATGTGGTCAAGGAGTTTGGCGAAGAGATTGCCCTGCTGGTAGAAGGGGTAACCAAGCTCTCCCGGATAAATTTTAAGACCAAAGAAGACGCCCAGGCCGAAAACCTGCGTAAAATGTTTATCGCCATGGC
>NZ_DIPG01000148.1:11612-13784 GCF_002426325.1 Syntrophomonas sp. UBA5494
AAACGCAAACAGCGTGAAGAATATGTCAATGAATTGATCGAACAAATCCGCTCCGGCCTCGATCAGATCGGAATAAAGGCGGAAATCAAAGGGCGTCCCAAAAACATCTACAGCATTTACAAGAAGATGATCAAACAGGGCAAGGATATCGATGAGATCTACGACAAAATCGCCATCCGGGTAATCGTCGACGACATCCGGCAGTGCTATGGGGTTTTGGGGATTATCCACACCATGTGGAAGCCTATCCCGGGGCGCTTCAAAGACTATATCGCCACTCCCAAGGCCAATATGTACCAGTCTCTCCACACCACCTTGATAGGCAAAGGGGGAGAGCCTTTTGAGGTGCAGATCCGCACCTTGGAGATGCACCGCATCTCAGAATATGGCATCGCCGCCCACTGGCGCTATAAAGAGGGGGACAGCAACCGGGAGCGCAAACTCGATGAAAAACTGTCCTGGCTGCGCCAAATTCTGGAATGGCAGCAGGATATCAAAGATACCGATGAGTTCATGGAATCCCTCAAAATAGATCTGTTCGACGATACGGTTTTCGTATTCACTCCCAAAGGAGCGGTCATCGAGCTGCCCAAAGGTTCCTGCCCGGTGGATTTTGCCTACCGGGTTCATACCGAAGTAGGTCATCAATGCACCGGAGCGCGGGTCAACGGACGTATAGTACCCCTGGATTACACCTTGAACAACGGTGAAATTGTTGAAATAATCACTTCTAAAAGCTCCCCCGGACCATCCAAAGACTGGCTTAATTTCATTAAAACCTCCTCTGCCAAAAGCCGCATCAAAGCCTGGTTTAAGCGGGAAAAGCGTCAGGTCAACATCATGCGCGGCCACGAGATGCTGGAAAAGGACCTGAAAAAGAAACACCTCGATCCCCGCGAACTGCTCAAAGAAGAGAAATTGACGGATATTGCCAAGCGCTTCGGATACACTACCGTTGACGATCTTTTAGCCGCGCTGGGGGACGGGGCTTTAACCGTCAATCAGGTTATCAATAAACAAAAAGAGCTTTATTTCCAAGATGCCAGCGTTGAGGATATTTTCAAATCCAACCTGAATCGCCCTTCATCCCATGCCGATAAAGAAACCAGGGCATTGCGCATCAAAGGTGTGGATGAGGTGGCCACACGCCTGGCTCGTTGCTGTAACCCCTTGCCTGGAGACCAGGTTTTGGGTTATATTACCAGAGGACGGGGAGTATCCGTACATCGTCAGGACTGTCCCAATATGCATAATTATATGCAAAGTGAACCGGACCGTATTATCGAGGTGGAGTGGGCGGACGACCGGGGCGTTTATGGGGTGGAACTGGAGGTTCGGGCCATGGACCGTCCGCGCCTTACCACCGATGTCATGATTGTTATCGCCGATACCAAAATCCATATAAACTCGGTTTATTCTCGGATTACCAAGAACAACCGGGTGATTATGAACTTTAAGCTGGAGATAAAAGATATGAGCCACTTACAGGCCGTGATCCAAAGGATTCAAAAGGTTAAAGACGTAATGGATGTGAAACGGGTATTGCCGGGCGAGTACAGGGGAGATTAGATGAGAGCGGTGGTACAGCGTACAGTATCCAGCCGGGTGATGGTTGAAGGCCAGGTTATAGGCGCCATCGGACTGGGATTGACAGTGTTGCTGGGTATTAAAAAAGGGGATACCTCGGAGGATGCTGACTACTTGATGGATAAAATCGTTAATCTACGGATTTTTCCCGACCAAGACGGCAAGATGAACCTCTCGCTACAAGATGTTGCCGGAGGGGTCTTGTTGATCAGTCAGTTCACCCTGTACGGGGATGCCCGCAAAGGGCGCAGACCAAGCTTTACCGAAGCCGGTCTGCCTGAACAAGCCCGGCCGCTGTTTGATTATTGTGTCGAAAACTTGCGCCTGAAGGGTTTAGAAGTTCAAACCGGGGAATTCGGGGCCGAAATGCAGGTAGATATATGTAACGACGGGCCCTGCACCATTTTGCTGGATAGCTTTAGAGCATTTTGATAAGGAGGAAGAACATTGATTCTCAAGCGCGTTGAAGTTAGTTCTATGGCAGTCAACTGTTATATTGTGGGCTGTGAGGAAACCAAAGAGGTGGCGGTAATCGATCCCGGCGGCAACGCCCGGGGTATCCTCAAAGTCTTGGAGGATAATGGT
>NZ_DIPG01000148.1:13960-18362 GCF_002426325.1 Syntrophomonas sp. UBA5494
AAAGACGCCACCGGAGCCAGGGTTTTGATTCATCGCAATGACGCTAAGATGCTGACTAATGCAGTGTCCAATTTTTCCTTTATGATGGGTCAGCAGGTCACCAGCCCCCCGGCGGAGGATTTTATAGATGAAGGCGATATTATTAAAATCGGCACTACGGTAGAATTGGAAGTGATTCACACCCCGGGACACAGTCTGGGGGGAATCTGTTTGGCGACTGACAATATTATCTTTTCCGGTGATACCCTTTTCTATGGTTCCATCGGCCGCACCGATTTCCCGGGGGGATCATACCAGGATCTGATATCCAATATAAAGAACAAGCTGCTTTGTTACGATGACGATGTGGTGGTTTATCCCGGACACGGGCCGGCTACAACGATCGGTTTCGAGCGCAAGCGCAATCCTTTTCTGCGCGACTAGTCATTTGTCCAAAAATTAAAATATTTAAGGCTTGTCAATCTTTACAGACGGTCTGAAGTATGCTATCATCTCGTTATTAATATTGAAAATGCGATGAATAAGTAAAGTAGGTTTGTGAAGTCATGCAGAGAGAGGATGCCACCGGCTGCAAGCATCCTTATGAGGAAGCAAATTGAAGTTCACTTAGGAGCACCCGGCTGAAACATAAGCAAGTAGGTCGAGGCGGAACCCTTACCGTTAAAAGAGGGGGGATATCGGATTAAACCTGTATCCTGATCATCAGGCACCGAAACCATTGGGTGGTATTGCGTGTAAGCACCAGGCTTCTCGTCCCATAAGGATGTGAAGCCTTTGTTTTTTAAGGCCTGAAGGTTAGATCCCGTATCCTGATAGTAAAGCGGCCTTATGGCAAATTGGGTGGTACCGCGGGAAGTTCGCCTCTCGTCCCTTGTGGAGAGAGGCCTGTTTTATTTTCTGGAACGATTCGAAAGAGGGTGGATTGGGGTATGTCGGCACAGCTGCCAAACCTGGGGATGTTTACTCCTTCATAAATCACCGCTGACTTCAGACTGATTAAAAAGGAGATGATCAAATGCTCAATGCTGCACTGAAAAAAACCTCATCAATGCTGGTGGCCAGTCAGAACGGGCACAAAACCAGGGTAGTTGTAAAAAACATCTGTTTCGGAGGCGAAACAATACCTATAATAGCCGGCCCCTGTGCCATTGAAAATGAAGACACCTTGCGTGAAACCGCCTTCAAAGTGAGGGGGGCCGGTGCGGTTGTACTGCGGGGCGGCGCCTACAAGCCGCGCACCTCCCCATACAGCTTTCAGGGTCATGGCCGGGCCGGGCTGGAATGTCTGGCCAGGGTAGGCGAAGAGATGAATATGCCGGTAATCACCGAATTGATGGATGGAGAAGAGCTGGAAGCGGTCCTGGAATATGCAGATATCATCCAGATCGGGGCCCGCAATATGTATAACTACAGTTTGCTGCGCAAATTGGGAAAAACTGATAAACCGGTGGTCTTGAAACGGGGGCTTTCCGCCACCATTGAGGAATGGCTTATGGCGGCCGAGTATATTCTGGCTGAAGGCAATTCCCAGGTTATACTGTGCGAGCGGGGCATCCGCAGTGCGGAGACCTGGACCCGCAACACCCTGGATTTGAACGCGGTAGCACTGGTCAAACAACTATCCCATTTACCGGTGATGGTCGATCCCAGCCACGGCACCGGAGTGCGCAGCCTGGTGGCCCCTATGTCACTGGCTGCTGTAGCGGCCGGCGCCGATGGATTGATGATCGAAGTTCACCCCCGGCCGGAAAGCGCCCTGTCAGACGGAGAACAATCCCTGACCCCCAAAGGCTTCAGTCAGTTGATGCGTCAGCTGGAAGCCATGGCCCTGGCAATGGGAAGGAGGGTGCGCTGATGGCTTATGCGGTCTTAGGCCCCTGTGGCACTTTCAGTGAAGAGGCCGCCCGGAGGTATTGGGGGGCGGGGGTGGAACTGACAACTGTGGAGGATTTGGACATAATAGGCCGATTGCTGGCCGATCGCCAGGTTCAAGGCGCACTGGTGCCCTTGCACAATACCATAACCGGATGGGTAAACTCCACCCTCAAGCTTTTCAAAACACAGCGCCTGGCTATACAGGGACAGATTGATATACCGGTTGCACAGCATCTTATGGCCTGTAATCCCTATGACCTGCAGGACCTGGAGGTGGTTATCTCCCATCCCCTGGCCCTGGAGCAATGCCGGGACTTCATCGCCTTCAGGCTTAATGGGGTCAAACTGGAACACCTTTCCAGCACGGCCGGAGCCGCTCAGGTGCTGCGCTCGGAGCCGCGCCGGGCTGCCTCCATCGGAAGCGTTCAGGCGGCTCGGTTATATGGCCTGAAGATTATACAGCATAATATCAACCGCCCCGGAAATATCACCTGTTTCGTTCATATTGAGAGCCTTAGGAAAGCGCCGTTTTCCAACCGGAGCCAGGCCCGCCCCTCTGCCTTCCGGCCATGCCGGGACAGACGCTGAAAGCCGCCCCCGGGTTTGGTCTGCGGTTAAGATTCGGGTATTATTGTCTAATGAAGCAAAATGGGAGGGCGTAAATTGCGCATCATACTCAAACTGGAACCTAACAGCCTTTATGACAGTATCCATGAACTGGTTCGCATGGCTTATCCCGGCTGTGAGATCGTCTGCGGGGAAGGCGAGGGGGATTTGATGCTTGAGCTGCGCCTTGATATCGATGATAAGGCGGCCGTAATCGCGGCGCAGATTCACACTGCACAAGGCGCCCGGACCCGGCGGGAGAGATGCGCTATTGCGGCGGACATCGGGGCCGGACTCTTCAACTGGGCTAAGCAGCAGGTGCGGGCTTTTACCTATGACCTGCTCTGCGAGCTGACCGGGGAGAATATCAACCGCTACGGCATCCTGACCGGGATGAGGCCGGTTAAACTGGCGCACCGTCTTTTTGACCAGGGCCTCAACCCCCGGGAAATAGAAAAACGCCTGGGCTCAGACTACCGCCTGGATCCGGAGAAGGCCCATTTGCTGGTGGAGATCGCCAAGGCTAACCGGCCTTATCTGCTCGGGGCAGATGAGGCCGGCAAATGGGTCAGTATTTACCTGGGCATCCCTTATTGCCCCTCCCGCTGTTACTATTGTTCGTTTCCGGGGGCGGTCCTGACTAATTATGAAACCGAAATAATCCCTTTTCTTGAGGCGCTATTCCGTGAGATCAGGGCATTATCCGGCTATTTGAAAGAGCGGGGCTTAAAAGTTCAAACAGTGTACCTGGGCGGGGGCACCCCTACAGTGCTCTCCACTTACCATCTCGAGCGGCTTTTTGCCGAGCTCGTGGCTTGCGGCTATATAACAGCCCAAACGGCGGAGATCACTGTAGAGGCGGGCAGGCCGGATACCCTGGACCTTCACAAGCTTCGGGCTTTGAAGGCCAACGGGGTCAACCGCATCTGCATCAACCCTCAATCCATGAATGATAACACCCTGGCCGTTATCGGCAGGAATCATGATCAGAAAGGAGTGATTAAGTCCCTTGAATGGGTAAGGGAAGTCGGAATCGAAAAAATCAATATGGACGTAATCATAGGTCTTCCTGGGGAAGGCCTGACCGAAAACACGAACACAGCACAACAAATTCTCAGATTAGAACCAGACAACATCACGGTCCATACCCTGGCTTTAAAGAAGGGTTCTCTTATGGCTGAGAAGGAAAACGGGATTACCCCGCAGGAGAGAACCAGGCAGGTCGAAGCCGGGGTGGAACTATTCAGTGACTTGCTGCGCGGGGCTGGTTTTGTACCCTATTACCTGTATAGGCAAAAATATATGAAAGCCAGTATGGAGAATCTGGGTTACGCCAGGCCTGGATCCTTCTGCCTTTACAATATTCAAATGATAGAGGAGAGGCAGACCATTATCGGGTTGGGCGGAGGGGCCGGCAGCAAATTCATTGATCTCAAGGCAGGCAGTCTGGAGTCGTTTTACAACCCCAAAAACCCCGCGGCATACTGCCAGACCGTGGAACAGCTAATCTCTCGTAAAGTTGACAAGCTTAGGGCATTAAATTAGAATTATCCATGACAATGACCATTATTCTACCCAATTTTGATAATTCTGGAGGATATTATGCCCATCAAAGCCCCTCGGGGCACATACGATACTCTGCCTCCGGTTTCCGGAAACTGGCAGGCCCTGGAAGACAGCCTCAAAGAGGTTGCCCGGCTGTATGGCTATCAGGAGATCCGCACCCCGCTTTTTGAACACACTGAACTTTTTGAGCGGGGAGTCGGGGAAGGAACCGATATCGTCAGCAAAGAGATGTATACCTTTTTTGATAAATCCGGGCGCAGTCTTACTCTCAGGCCGGAGATGACGGCCAGTTGCGCCCGCGCCTTGATAGAACACAGCGCACATGCGGGATTGCTGCCGGTAAAGTGGTTCTATT
>NZ_DIPG01000148.1:18554-21735 GCF_002426325.1 Syntrophomonas sp. UBA5494
TTGATGATGGTGGTGCAGATGCTGCGAGCCATCGGCCTGACGGAATACCGGCTGCATATCAATTCGGTGGGCTGTCCGTCCTGCCGCGATAGCTATCGCCAGGCCCTGTTAGCCCATATTAAGCCGCTTTATGAGCAGCTTTGCCCGGATTGCCGGCAGCGCTACCAGCAGAACCCCTTGCGGGTTCTGGACTGCAAGAACGAGGGCTGCCGCCAGGCTATAATCGGACACCCGCGTTTACTGGATCACCTCTGTCCCGATTGTGCCGACCACTACCAGCGGGTTCAGGAGACCTTGACCCGGCACGGCCTATGTTTTGAGCACGATGACCAGCTGGTGAGAGGCCTGGATTACTACACCAACACCGCTTTTGAGATCCATATCCCCGGCATAGGCGCACAGAGCGCCGTGGGGGGCGGAGGACGCTACAACGGGCTGGTAAAGGCCATCGAAGGCCCTGATCTTCCGGGAATCGGTTTTGCCCTGGGTATGGAGCGGCTGTTACTGGCTTTGCAACAAGATAAAGCGGGAGGCCGGGAAAAAAACAGCATTGAGGTATTTGTTGCGGTGATGGAGCCGCAGTACGAGGATGCCGCAATCTTGATCATGCAGCAGCTCAGGGCTGCCGGCATTGCTGCCGACAAAGATTACCTGGACCGCAAAGCCAAGGCGCAGATGAAATATGCCGATAAGACCGGCGCTCAGCTGGTGCTGTTTGTCGGCGAACAGGAAGTTAAAGAAGGCTTTGTAACCGTGCGCGACATGACTAACAAGGAACAGGCGGTCCTATCCAGGTCTGACCTGGTTCCCGGCATAAACAAACTTTTGCATCAGAATGAGGAGGCACAGGCACAATGAAACGAACCCATTATGCTACACAGATAGGGATTGCCCAGATAGGCCTTGAGGTTGTTCTCAATGGCTGGGTCAATACCCGCCGAGACCATGGAGGGTTGATCTTCATTGACCTGCGTGACCGTTCTGGCATTATTCAAGCCGTGTGCAACCCCGAGCTAGACCAGGCCGCTTTTGCGGTGGCGGAACAAGTCAGGGGAGAGCATGTGATAGCTGTCCGAGGTACTGTGCAGAGAAGACCGGCAGACACCGAAAACCCCAATCTGAAGACCGGAATGGTGGAAATTTCGGTAGCCCAACTGCAGGTATTCAACAAAGCCAAAACCCCGCCGTTTTATATTGAGAACAATATAGAGGTGGACGAGAACCTGCGCCTTAAATACCGTTATTTGGATCTGCGCCGCCCCGAGATGATGGATAACCTTATGCTCAGGCACCGTATTGTGAAAAGCATCCGTGACTTTTTGGACGACAGGGATTTTGTCGAGGTGGAGACCCCGGTCTTGACTTCGAGTACACCCGAGGGGGCTCGCGACTATCTGGTTCCCAGCCGGGTGCACCCGGGCCGCTTTTATGGACTGCCCCAGTCGCCGCAGATTTTTAAACAGATGCTGATGGTGGCCGGGCTGGATAAATATTTCCAAATTGCCCGCTGCTTCCGGGATGAGGACCTGCGTGCCGACCGGCAGCCTGAATTCACCCAGCTGGATATGGAGATGTCCTTCATCGATGAAGAAGATGTTTTCAGTCTGGTGGAGGAATTGATGACGGTGCTGTTCAAGCAGATAGACCGTCCTATTAAAACCCCATTTCCGCGTATCCGCTATGATGAAGCCATGGCCAGGTACGGCAGCGATGCCCCGGATCTGCGCTTCGGCCTGGAAATAGTAGACCTGACCGAAATTTTGAAGGATGCCCAGTTTAAGGTTTTTTCACAGGCGGTTCAAAACGGGGGCGTGGTTCGCGCTATAAATGCCCGTGGCTGTGCATCCTGGACCCGGCGCGAAATTGATGAAATGGGCAAAATGGCGGTAGACAACGGAGCCAAGGGGATGGCCTGGATCGCCTGCACCGAAAACGAGCTTAAATCTCCGATAACCAAATTTTTAAATCAGGCCGAAATCGATGGGATTATGTCCGCCCTGGACGCCAAAGCCGGAGACCTGCTTTTGTTTGGAGCCGACTCAGTAGCGGTGGTCAATCGGGTAATGGGCTTCCTGCGCCTGGAATTGGCCCGGCGCCTCAAGCTGGCCGAGCCTCAAGAATTGAATTTCACCTGGGTTTATGATTTCCCGCTGGTGGAATACGATGATGAGGAAGAGCGGTATGTGGCGGTGCATCATATGTTCACCTCACCCCGGCCCGAGGATATCGAACTCTTGGAGACAGAGCCCCTGAAGGTCAAAGCCCGGGCCTACGACCTGGTATTGAACGGAACTGAGATCGGGGGAGGCAGCATCCGGATTCACCGCCGGGACTGGCAGGAAATGATGTTTGCCAGAGTAGGGATGAGCATGGAAGAAGCCGGCGAGAAGTTCGGCTATATGCTGGAAGCCTTTGAATATGGCACCCCCCCCCATGGCGGGATCGCTTTCGGCATTGACCGCCTCCTGATGATCATGGCCGGGCGCCAGAGCATCAGGGATGTGATCGCTTTTCCCAAGACTCAAAGTGCCGCCTGCCCCTTGACCGGCGCGCCTTCCAGAGTGAGTTCCCGGCAGCTGCGTGAATTGGCGCTCAAAGTCAAGGAAAAATAAATCGCAAAATTTTGGTAAAGTTATGCCCGGGGGGATTCCTTGAAAGCCAGGCCCCAGATATGTTATAGTTTTGCTAACGAGAGATATGAGGAATCAATTATCCCTGCTGTGTTCGTGAGAACAGCCGTTCAGTTTTTGCCAACACCAAAAATTAGGGAGCTTGGTCTCCACATGTGGCTGTATGCCCGATTATGACGGGAAACATTAATCATGTGGGAGGGCACCCACCTGCGAAGCAGGTTTAAACAACGGTTGCCCACGGCTCGGTGGGGTTTTTATGTTCAGGTCAGGCTGGGTTTGTAACAGATACTCGGCGGCCTCCCGACTCCTCTCAGGAGACCGGGGCCACGGAGAAACTTACCTGACCCGGTTTACCCTTCGCCAGCACCTCGAAACCAGTCAGCAGGTATTTGCCCATCGACAATATGATTATGTCCCGGATGCCATTGATTCCCTTCCTGATAAACTTCATTTGATAAAAACCTGTATAAAGCAGGATATGCCCCGATCAACTTTATGGGTGCCGCCGACCGATTGATCCCCGTTTATTGACGGCAGCCGATTTCAGC
>NZ_DIPG01000148.1:21905-25066 GCF_002426325.1 Syntrophomonas sp. UBA5494
ATATTGTCAATGGTCTGGAAGTGGTCTTCTCCCGGGCAGCCCGCTTGTGAAGCAGGACCGGCATTATTGGGCAGTTGGTGACCGTAACGCCAGTGCCGGTTTATTGATGGCTCAACAAGCTGCTAACGGCTTGCTGGATCTGGCTTAAATTCCCCAACTTGAGAAACAAGACCTTATTCAGGAAGGACTGTATCCAGTGTCAGAATCTCACCCGGCCTCATTACTGACTATATATGATCAACTCTATAATACTTTTGGCCCGCGCTATTGGTGGCCCGCCGAAAGCAGGCTGGAGATCATCATCGGCGCCGTTCTTACTCAGGGGGTCTCGTGGAGAAATGTGGAAAAGGCCATAGGCAACCTGAAAAATACCGGCAACATGGACTTTAATGCCCTCCTGCAGATGAATGACGATGTTATGTCTGGGCTGCTACATCCCGCCGGCTATCATCGCCAGAAGACCCGCAAGCTGAAAACCCTTCTGGGTTGGATAGATAAGCGCTTTGAAGGAGACATCGATGCTATGTTTAATGGCCCTACCGCGGAATTGCGCCGGGAGCTTCTGAATCTGTGGGGCATCGGGCCGGAAACAGCTGATTCCATACTACTCTATGCCGGCGGGCACCCGGTTTTTGTGGTTGACGCCTATACACAGCGAATATTTTCCCGGATGGGATTGGTAGAGGAGGAGCTTGACTATCAAGCCCTGCAAAATTATTTTCAGGAAAACCTGCCCCCGCAGGCCGAACTGTACAATGAATACCATGCCCTCCTGGTGACGCTGGGAGCAAACTTCTGCAGGAAGCGAGGCCCTCGCTGCGGGGGCTGCCCGGTTGCATCCGGGTGCAGATATAATGAGCAGGAAAACAATACTAGGAGGTAGAATACATGATTTGGAATAAAGAAAAAGAATGTATGCCCCGGGAGGAGTTAGACAAGCTGCAATTGAGCAGGTTAAAAGAGACAGTTTTTCGGGCCTACAGCTTTGTTCCGGCCTATAGATCCAAGATGGATGCGGCAGGGGTTAAACCCCAGGATATCAACAATCTGGCAGACCTCAAGTATCTGCCCTTTCTCACCAAGCAGGATTTCCGTGACAATTATCCCTTCGGCTTGCTGGCTGTACCCATGCGTGATGTGGTGCGCATCCAGTCTTCTTCCGGCACCACCGGCAAGCCGACTGTAGCCGGTTATACCCGGGATGATATAGAAACCTGGGCGGAATTGATGGCCCGGGCCCTGACCGGCGCCGGAGCCAGCGCTGATTCGATCATTCAGATCACCTGGGGTTATGGACTGTTCACCGGCGGTTTGGGAGGCCATTATGGGGCCGAAAAAATAGGTGCGGCAGTACTGCCCGCTTCCGGGGGGAATACCCGGCGGCAGATCATGTTGATGCACGATTACGGCACGACCTTGCTGGGCTGCACCCCGTCGTATGCCCTGGTTATGTATGAAGAATTCATGGAGTCCGGCTTGGATCGTTCCCAGTTCAGATTCAAAACCGGCTTATTCGGAGCCGAACCCTGGTCGGAGAACATGCGCAAAGAGATCGAAAGCAAATGGGAGATCGACGCTTATGATGTCTATGGCATGACCGAACTCATCGGGCCGGGGGTAGCCTCGGAATGCGCCGGTAAAAACGGACTGCACCTGGCGGAAGACCATTTCCTGGCGGAGATAATAGATCCCGACAGCGGGGAGGTTCTACCCTATGGCAGCCACGGCGAACTGGTAATCACCTCATTGACCAAACAAGCACTGCCCCTGGTGCGCTACCGTACCCGGGACCTGACCAGGATAAACCGCGAGCCCTGCGAGTGCGGCCGCACCCACGCCCGCATCCAAAAAATACTGGGCCGTTCCGACGATATGCTGATTATTCGTGGAGTCAATGTATTTCCTTCCATGGTGGAGAGTATTCTATTACAGATACCTGGTATCGAGCCGCAGTACCAGCTGGTGGTGAATCGGGTCTCCAATCTGGACCGGCTCGAAGTACAGGTGGAAGTCTCGGAAGGGGTCTTCAGCGACGAAGTCAGAAGGCTGGAAGAGCTGGAGGCCAGAATCACCCGTGATTTAGACAGCGGCTTGGGCATCTCGGTCAGGGTGAGATTGGTAGAACCCAGATCCATTGAAAGAAGCGAAGGCAAGGCTAAGAGGATTATTGATAATAGGAAATTATAGGAGGGAGACAATATGGCCAAACAGATTTCGGTTTTTCTTGAAAACAAGGCGGGCAGACTATCCCATGTGACCCGGGTACTGGGGGATGCCCAGGTGAATATCCGAGCTTTGTCCATTGCGGATACTTCTGATTTCGGCATCCTGCGCCTGATTGTTAACGATCCTGAAAAGGCCTACCGGATCTTAAAGGAACAGGGTTTTACCGTAAGCCAAACTGAGGTCGTTGCGGTGCAGGTTCCGGATTCACCCGGCAGCCTGGCTACGGTTCTGGAACAGATGGCGGAAGAGAACCTCAACATCGAATACCTCTATGCCTTTTTAGGGACCAAAGATGACGACGCCCTGATCATCTTTAAAGTCGAGGATATACAACGGGCCAAAGCGGCTTTTGAGAAACAGGGCATCCGTTTCTTGGAAGAGAAGAAGCTATACGAACTATAGAGATAAGAACAGATAAAACAACCGACAACCGGGCTGGATGAAATAATACGGCCCGGTTGTAACATTTTTTACTATATCTCTTGCTGCCTAAGTCTTGTACTGCGGATTGCCTCAGTCAACCTTCTGTCAACCTTTATATCAAGCTCCTGCTCCAAACGCTTTTTAAAGCTGTAGTAAAGCCTGGCTGCCTTACTTTTTCCTCCCCGGGACATATATAGCTTAATCAGCTCCAGGCATACGTTTTCATTATATGGCTCCGCAGCTAACGCCTGTCTCAGAATTTCTTCGGCCTGCCGCCATTCTCCACGCTTAATATAGATTGCGCTCAGTTTCTGGCATGACTCCATAAAGATGGATTTGAACCTTTCCCGTTCATGGAATACCAGGTCTCCGTAATCACTGCCTTCCATCAAATCCCCTTTGTATATTAAGAGCATTTTTTCCAGAAGGTTGGCCTGTTTTTGTTCTATTTGAGGAGTATGGCCGGTAAGCCGGGAAGACTCGCCATAGAGGCGTAAAAATTCGTGTATATC
>NZ_DIPG01000148.1:25269-26198 GCF_002426325.1 Syntrophomonas sp. UBA5494
AGTGCGGTCCGCTGTGAAGCAAGGGCGGATCTGCTGTTGGCGCCGGGCCAGAAAATCTCTGCCAGAACCTCTTTTGATACGGTATTGCCGCTGCGCAGCAAAAGATATTCGAGAAAACCCTTGACCTTTTTGGTTTTCCATTCCGTGTCGGGAATTTTTATACCGTTTACCGAAATCTCCGGTTTTCCAAACAGAGATGCCTTGACAAAATAAACCTGCTCCGAACCAGCCTTATATGTAGAGACAAAATCGTCGCTAAAAGCGGTTATGCGGCTTTCATCTATGGTTTTTACCCTGACGCTCAAGTAGCTTACCGTCTTACTGTCGTAAAATTTGCTCAGCAGCGCTTCCGCATACTCGGTACAATAGCCGTAACGTATGCTTCGCAAGGCCATTTCAATGAAAGTGGGGAGATGCATGTCCCAGAACATGGAATACCTGTTGCCGGCCGCCAGCCCCATGGCCTGCTGCAGATAGCGGCGCCCCTGTTCCGTATCGCCCTTGGCATAATACAGTCTGGCTATGTGGAAGCAGGAGCCGCACAGCACCTGATATCCCTTTTTGGCCCTGGTGGATTTTATCGATGCAAGCAGGCTGCGTTCGGCCAGCTGAAAATCTCCGGCCTCCCTGGCAATCGCTCCCAGTATGGACAGTGCGCTTTCATAGATCATCATGCCGGGACGCGCCTTTCGGATGAGGGCAATATCCTTGCGGGCTTCCTCAAGATCCGGCCCGGGACCGCCGGGTTGTATGGCCCAAAGGCGCCGGAGCAATCTGCATGCTGCAGCCAGTGCATGGTTGCGTATGCGAAGAAAGAGGAAGACAGCGTGGTCGAGCATTTCAACAGCAGCTGCCCCATCAAAGGACAGGTATCGTTCAAAAGCAGCCAGACGCCTGCTGTGGGCCGACAGGTATTCATAATCGTATTT
>NZ_DIPG01000148.1:26342-42747 GCF_002426325.1 Syntrophomonas sp. UBA5494
AAAACGATGGAAAGAAAAAGCAGGATAAACCCCCTGGAAGGCTCAATATTCTTGAATTTATCCAATTTTAACGCTGTTTCCATGCAGCGCTCCGCCTGATCAAGCTTACCCAGGCAAAAATAAATGATGCAGGAAAGGATTAGATACAGCCAGCGACTGTCTTCAGGAAGAAGGGCATACAGGACCTTTTCGCTTTGTGCTTCCGCCAGGGAAAAGCGGTCTTCCCCGATGGACCGCACCATGTCAACGACGACCAGGGTGTTTCCGAGCTCCGCCGAAACATCGGGCCGCTGCCCGGGAAGGCCCGCTGCCATTTCGACCAGCCCCTTCATATCGTTGCTGCACATTAAAATGTAGATCAGAACACTGGCCCCGTCATAATAGGTCTGAAGATTGTTATCCAGCAATGACAAGCTTAGCACCTTTTTCAGGGTGTTTACCACTTCCGGCTGCTGGCTGTTGGGCATCAGCTGCGCTTTAAACAGCAGCAGGACCGGGTTGTCATTGATCATATCCTCCGGCAGCAGATCCAGCCACAGCTTCAATTGACCGGTCTCTCCGATCATGAACTTATTAAACCCCGCTTCTGTCACCATATCTACAGCGGAGGCGGAATTGCCGCATTTGGCCAGGTGCTCCGCGGCGCGGCCGTAGGTGCCTTGTCTCATGTAATATCTGGCGGCTTTCAGATGCAGCCCGGAAATCTGTTCGTCGGGACAGCGCTCTTTTAAAACGGACAACAGAAATTCCCGGAATAAAGCATGGAAACGGTAGACCACCGGGTCCCCGGGAATCCTCTGGATGAACATGCCGAACCCCATGCACTGACCCATAAGTGCGTTTATATCATCGATTTCCAGTATTTCCGAGGCTTCGGCCGCTGAAAAGTCCTGCAGCAGGGCCAGCCTTGCCAAAGCATCCCGCGTATCGCCTTCCACGGATTTGAGCACCTCCAGGGACATATACCGGAACAGGGCGTCTTCATGACCCAGCTTACCGGATTCGATTGATACCGCATCAAGGGCTTTGCTTTGGAAGGCCTGCCATAAGATTATGATGCCGGCTACCCAGCCTTCAGTATTTTCGGCAATGAGCTCGGTCAATTTCCTGTCCGGGACGGTTTGCCCCATCTTCAGCATGAAATCCTCTATTTCAGCAGCGCTGAAAGCCAGATCCTCAGTGCCCAGCTCTAGAATTCTTTTTTCCAGTTTTTGTTTTTCTGTAAAAACAGGCAGATGGGCCCGGTTTAGTATAAAAATCGCCCAGGATGGCGGAAGGTTATCGAGCATGTACCTGATCATGTCGCATATATCCCCGACCTGGGCCACGTTTTGAAAATCATCCAGGACAATATAGGTCCGGCTATTACCAGCCCGGTCATGGGCTGCCCACATTTCCCGGCAGATCGCGGCAATTACCTGATGCGGATGTGAGCGCAGATCTGCCTGATCCCCAAGGGTTTGCCGGGTTGCTGCAAACTCGGAGGGTTCCGGCGGGAATAGTGTCTCGGCCAGGTGGGCGATGAACACCGGCAGGTTTTTATCTGCAGCGTCCAGGCGATACCAGCATACCCTGAAAGGCCTGGCGGCCTGACGGTTAAAATATGAAACCGCCAGGGTGGTTTTCCCATAACCGGCAGGCGCGCTTACGGTAACCGCTGTGCAAGAATCCATATGGTTATGGATCTTTTCCAGCCGGTCTGTCAGCAGAAAGCCTCCGGACAGCTCGGGCATAATCAATTTGCTCTTTAAGACGGGAATAGTGTTCATGCCATCGACCTTCCGAGTACGTTTACAATAAAATATTAATTTATTTTACCATAATAAAGCCATTTAAAAATGGTCCTTTATTGCGGTTTTCCAGGGGTTCCGGCCCATAGGCGCCACTTTTTCCATTTTATATTTATTTGACGCCTGTACTGTAAAATCGAAAAGGAATTAAAATGGAGTTTTTATATCTTTTGCTTACAAGGGGGTCAGTCATGGCTGATTTAATAAAATAACGGGCTATATGGGCCGTTTGACTCGGACACCCATAAGAATAACGCGGCAACCATGAAACGATAAAGCGGTGGACAACTGCAGGATTAAAAGGGGGATGGTACAGGTTTAAAACACATCTGTGAAATATTTGATGAGAACCATCTCGAACCATTTTGTGATTTAGAGAGGAGTGAATTGTAACAATGTCTTTTAAAAGAAAATCCAAAACCTTATCCCTTTTATTGACCTTGGCCATGCTGCTCACGCTGTGGCCGGGAGTGGCGCTGGCGGACCCCGACATTACTCCGCCAGCGTTTGATGCTGACTCTCCGCGGGTGGGTACTCTGCTGGACGAGGGTTCGCGGGCAGTGAGTATTATCTTTGAAACAAAAGATAATGAGCAGGTGTATTACTATCTTGTGCTGCTGCCGGATGATGCTGACGAACCAGACAGCGAACAAGTTAAAAGTGGACAGGACGCAAGCGACAGCCCCGCCCTTTACTTTAAAACAAACGAAGGTGACTCTAAAACCTCCAACATCTCCATGAAGATCCGCGCTCCGCAGCACGACACGGATTACGATATCTATATAGTGCTGGGAGACGACGAAGGAAACCTGTCTGTACCGGCTAAGATAGAGGTAACAACGCCCGCCGCTGCCGATTTTTTCGTCGCAGGGTACCCAAAAACGGGAGCGGTACAGGCCCCGGCCAGCAAGAAAATGGAGGTACTGGTAACAATTCAGGTTCCGAATAATGGTTATGGTAGGGTACATTATGTTCTTGTGGAGCAAGGTGCAGACGCGCCGTCTATTGACCAGGTCATCGCTGGAAAGGACAGTGCCGGAAATAATGCGCTGGACAAGAATACGATAAACTGCCCCAACGACACCGAGAAAAACTTCTTTGTCATCGGGGATGCCGACGCGACCGATTATGATCTCTATCTGGTGGCGCAGGACACGTATCCGAGCGATGCTCCTTGTACCGAGGCAGTCAAGCTGGGGGTCACAACGCCTCCTGCCACAGCCACACCGCCCACAACCCCAACGATTACCGGTGCGGTTATGGATGCGCAAAATCGCTACATAACTGTAACCTTCAGTGAGGGTGTTTATGGAAATGCTGCCCACAATACCGGAATTGATAAGGATGACTTCGCCATTGCCTTTGTCCAAAATGCTGGTGGGGTAAGCGGTGCTTCAATTAATTCAGTTTATAAAGTAGGAACTGGTTTGTTGCCAACCGGCGGGGAAACTCAGTTTGATATTGGGCTGAAATTGGTCGATGGCCCTCCCAGTGGAACTGAAACCATTGCCATTAGCCCCATAGCTGATTCGATTTATAGTTCTAGCGGGGTCGCTGTACCCGAGACGGAGAGTACCGGAGTGATCTCTCTGAATAGTTTATCGCCCCAGAGCTTTGCCGAGGGCTATCCGGAAACTGGCGCGCCACAAGCGGCTGGGAGCAAGTCGGTACAAATACTGGTCAAGGTTGCCCTGGCGGGTGTATTAAATTATGTTGTGCTGCCCGACGGCGCTACAGCACCCACCGCCCAGCAGATAAAGGATCATGCCAATATTGACGGCCAACCGGTGATATCTTACGCGGGACAGTCAATTGGCGCTAACGTTGAATTACCCATTACACTAGACACAAACTTGGACCATGACACAGCTTATGACATCTATATGGTAGCTGAAGCGGGCAACAACAACTTCAGCGCGGTCAAAGTGCTTGATGTAAGAACCCCACCAGAGACAGGGACAGATACGCCGATTAACATCGCGGCCATCCCGGGCGTAACTGCGCCGGTGACAGGGGCGACTCCGGTTACGGAAATCACTGAGACCGCGCAGTATACGGGAACCGTTTCCTGGTCGCCCGCCCATAAGCCTTTTGATGCCGGCAGGCAATACACGGCGACCATCACCCTGACGCCGAAATCCGGCTATACCCTGACCGGCGTAGCTGCAAACTTCTTTACAGTAGCGGGCGCGGAGTCAACGACTTACGTCGCGGATTCAGATGTAGTCACGGCGGTGTTCCCGGCAACCGCAGCGGTACCGCTGGATAATTACGTCTGCCGCCGATCCTCAGTCCCTGAACAACAATATACGTTCTTGCAGAATGCCCTTTATGATGTGGAGGACGGCCAGACCATTACGCTTCTTGGTAATATCAACCACAGCGGCGGGATTGAGATCGAGGGAAAGAGCGTCCAATTCAATCTGAGCGGCCGCACCTTGAATGTCACCAATGCGTCAGGCCCGGGGTTTGTAGTAACGAATGGAGCCGTCACGCTTATGGGTGATTCCGGCTCTTTCAACGTCACCGGTAGCCGCTTTGGAGTGCAAGCGTATAACTCTAGCGTAACCGTAACCAGTGCCACGGCAACGAGCGATGAATCAGGAAGCGCCGGGGTCTGGGGAAATACAGGCTCTTCCATTACGGTAAGGGGCAATGTAACAGCCACTGGACTACTCGGCAAAGGAGCGTCAGCTATAAACGGCGGAACCATTGTCATAAAAGGCAATGCGGCAGGCAGCGCAGGTGCTGCTCATGCTTCCGGCACAGGAAGCAGTATTGTTGTTGAAGGTGACGCCACTGCCACTGGATCAGGTGGCGCTGGCGTTTGGGCAGATAGCGGAGCAACTGTTACTGTCAAGAATGTTACCAGCGGTATGAGCAGTGAAGGCGGCGCAAAGGCCCAGGCTGGCAGTACAATAACCATAAACGGCACGATCACGGCTCCTGCAGGATATTATATAAAGGTTGAAAATACAGACAAAACGGTCGATGAAAAAGATACCTCCAGTGACAAAAGTGGCTACTTACAGTATTCGGCTACGGCCACGCATACCAGCTTCGTTTGGGTCAAGGATGCTACGGCTCCGGCAGGGACCACTGGCAACCCGGTGTGGGCGAAAAAAGCCGCATTGCCGGCCAGCAGTCCCATAGAAGATATGAAATATCTTAACGGCGCATACTGGGCGGTGGGCTACAACAGCACCCTGCTGAAATCCACTGACGGTGAAACCTGGACCAAAGTGAATGTGGGCACTCAGTTTGACCGTTTGACGGGCATCACTTACGACGGAAGCGGAACCTATGTCCTGGTCAGCACGTCAGGCGATTACTCCGGCCGCATCTATACCTCGACTAACGGTACAGACTGGACGGAAAAGGCGGCGGTGCCACAGCAGCTGAGCGACGTAGCCTTTGGCGGCGGCAAATTTGTGGCCGTAGGCGGAGCAAGCAACGTCCTGATCTCCACCGACAACGGCGCGACCTGGCAAAGCAGGACACTGACCCAGGAGGCAGGCAAAAAGACCAAGCTGCTGTCCATCGCCTATTCGGCTATTAGCTCGAAATTCGTGGCGGTAGGAATGGGCTCCGACACCATCCAGCACAAAGGCGGCATCCTGACCTCCGCGGACGGGGAAACCTGGACGGGCACTTATTCCGATTCCACAAACACCATATGGGACGTTACCTATGGCGACGGAGGCTTTGCGGCCGTGGGCGGTAGAGAGAGCGGAGGCTACTTCCTCGCTATCTCTTCCTTTGGCGATAGTTGGACAAAGCCTGTCCCTTCACCTTCTTATGCGCAGCTTTTCTCGGTAGAATACGACGGAGCCCGGTTCGTTGCGGCAGGCCGCACCAATCCCGGCATGGCCGCCTTTACCACCACTTCGCTCAATGGTGTTAACTGGACAGATAAAATAGGCGGCGGGTTGCCCTACCTCGACGCAGCTGCTTCCAATGGCACACGCATTGTGGCTATGAGCGGTTATGGCAATATTTACTCCTCGGATGACCTGGGAACAAGCTGGACCTACCGGACCCTGGGAACGACCAAAACGCTCAATGACGTGGCCTATAACGGCACAAATCTCTATGTAGCAGTAGGTGCAGAAGGAACGATCCAAACCTCAGGGGACGGAATCAACTGGGCAATTCAAAACTCCGGGACTACCTATAATCTGAATAAGGTGGATTATCTGGGCGGCAAATTCATCGCCGTGGGCAAGAACGGAACCATACTCACCTCGTCTGATGGCACGACCTGGACAGTTCGAACCTCGGGGACGACTCTGGAACTCAAAGGAATCGCCTACAGCGGTGGAAAGTACGTCGTTGTAGGAGGGGACGACAACTGGGCTAAAGTCATACGTGTCTCCGATGACGCTGAGACGTGGAGCAACGTTGACGCCCCTGGCATTTCCGTATCCCTTAACACGGTAGCGTTTGGAGATGGGGTATTTATTACCCTGACAAAAAACGGCGCGGCATTTACTTCCTCTGATGGTGCAACTTGGAGCGGAGCCGAAAGCCTTGACAGCTCATCAAAATATCCCACCGACCTAATCTATGCCGGCGGTAAATTCGCGGCGGTGGGCGGCTCGGGGGAAATCTATTTATCTTCCGACAAGGGCGGCAAATGGTCGATTGTCAAGAGTGATTTTGGCCAGTACAACCGGGGTATTGCCTACGGCGGCGGCAATTTTATCGCGGTGGGTGATCTGGGCAATATCATCGCCTCGGCGGACGGCGGTGCAACCTGGTACCGCCAGCCCGCCGGCCTGGAACTAAACCCCCATTCGTCAGATAATAACATGTACACCGATCTAAAGGGCATCATGGCGGGAAACAACTGCTTTGTGGCGGTGGGCGCGGCCGGGTTGGTGCTCAAATCCAACATGACTGCCGTTTCAGATGATGCCGATGCCCATGACGTAGCCGTCGCCAAGTCGGCTCTGGACTTTAACAACATAAAGCACAATGCGGATAATAGTGCAGGAAGCATCACCCGGAGCATGCACCTGATGACGGCATTAAGCGCACCGACCGACGTGCCGAATGGCAGCGGAGCCCTGGATGTGGAAATCAGCTGGCAAAGCAGCAGACCGACCGTTATTTCAGGGAACGGCACCGTCAACCGGCCCGCCTTCGAACAAGGCGACCAGGTGGTTTACCTGACGGCGACGTTTACAAAGAATTCGGCCACAGCAACCAAAACATTCATCGTGCGGGTGCTGGCCAATGAAGCCGGCGGTCTTACGGATGCTCAACGCGTGGCGGCGGCCAAGGCTGCACTGGGAGACGGCTCGGTCACGGTGCCTGCCGGCTCCGATCAGGCAGCTAAAACAGCAGCCGTCCAAAGCTATGTGAACGGTCTGCTGGCAGCTGTCCCCGAGGCCGTAGGCGTGACCGCAATTGTCAGCTACAATAGCGGCACGGGCGAGTATGACGTCGCGCTTAGTAAAGGCGGCGCAAGCGACAGCAAGAGCCTTGACATAATGATAATCGAGTCAGCCGACCCGGACATCGCAATCGTGGCGAACGCACTGAATGCGGCAGAAAACGCGGCCTACAGCAATATGACCCAGGCAGCGGCCAGCAGCGAGGATGCGATCAAAGCGGTGTTAAGAAATACTGCTGTAACAGCGGTAAACAACGCCAACGTTAGCGTCACCGTCAACAAGGTCAGCTACGTTGTACCGCTGGCAGGCGCCTCCACGAATCCCAGCGGCACAAATGGCAGTTACGCCTTTACTGTTACCGTAAGCAAGGGTGCGCAGAGCCAAACCACCACGCAGAAAACCATCACCATTACCGCGACAGCTTATACCAGCCCGGGCGGCGGAGGCGGCAGCAGTTCCACCCCGTCAGGCATCCTGGTGACCCCGGCCGGCAAAGACGCCGCCACTGGCGGAATCACCCTGTCATTCCCCGCCGGAGCAGTGGAAAGCGATGTCCGGGTGCAGGTAAAAGAAGCCGGCCTGAGCTCCGGGATGACCCTGCCCGCCGACAGCCAGCTCATCAGTCAGATAGTGGATATAATAAAAGATAAGTCCGGCAACTTCGCAGAACCGGTTACCGTTACCATGTCCTTCAACAAGTCAAAAATCGATCCCGCCCAATACGACATAACCATCTGCTATTTTGACGAAGAGACCGGCCAGTGGGTGGAACTGGACAATATCAGAGTGGATCTGGATACCTCCACAGTATCCGGCGAAGTACACCACTTCACCAAATTCGCAGTTATTGCCACCCTCAAAAAAGAGCAGCCCCCGGTGCCTCCAGCGCTGCCTGCAGACGTTGCCGATCACTGGGCCAAAGACAGCATTGCTCAGTTAATCAATGCCGGAGTCGCGGGCGGCTATCCCGACGGCAGTTTCCAGCCGGATAAAACCGTCACCAGGGCCGAATTCACCATCATGCTGGTCAAAGCCTTGAAACTGGAGTCCATGGAAGGACCGGTCTTTGCGGATACCGCCGCCCACTGGGCCCAGGACAGCATCAGCACCGCCGCGGCTCACGGTTTCATCGGCGGCTATGACCAGAACACCTTCGGTCCGGATGATCTGATCACCCGGGAGCAGGCCGCTGTCATCATCGCCCGGGCGGCCCAACTGGAGGCGGGAGGAGAAGCCCTGAAGTTTACCGACAGCGGGCGGATTTCCCCCTGGGCATTGTCCGGCGTAGCCGCCGCGGTAAGCAGCGCCTACCTGACCGGCTACCCCGACAACAGCTTCCGCCCCCAGGGCCATACCACCCGGGCCGAAGCTGCGGCGCTCATCGCCAAATTCCTGTAATCCCGAAAAGATATCGGAAAAACAGGGCCGGCAAACAGACTGAAATAATAAGGGCAGCGGAGGCGTAAGCCTCCGCTGCCCAGACCGCCGACAAAAGCGAATAACTGCGTTGCTCAATAGGCCCGCTCAATCAACGTACGATTTGTACGTCAATCGCGGGCCTATTGAAGGCTTTGTTCTTCGCTTCCGTCGCTTGCTCTGCCGCCCCGCTTATCGACAGACTGCTCCTTGACACCAGAATCATTGCAGGGCACGCTCAGGCTAAGGCCTGCCGTAGCTGCGACTACTATGCATTTGCTTCTGGAAATTCCTATACTAGTCCAGGATAGGCTGGCTGGGGAGTATTTGCGTTGGCACAATGAATAAGTCTATTGGGGGTAAAAGGTGGGGGATATCATCGCCGCAAGGCCAAATTATTACGCATTTTCCACACGGTTCGAGACCTTGAAAGGCTTTACAAATTCAAGGCCGGCGCTGGAGCAAGCGGATAATGAAGGATTCTCTGCGGCATTGAATGATGTCGAATCCATGCAGCCATTTACAATATAGGACATAAGCCAGGTCTAAAAAACTTTCTATCGCCTAAATAATCCATACTCTGTATTTGGGATTGAGACACAAGGACGGTAAAATCCTGATAAAAACCAGGAAATTAGTCCTTGTTTTTTTATGCTCATAGTATGAATTTTGTAAAAAAAAGGGGTTACCTGACAGACTGAAAGCAACAAAAACCCTATTTTATCGCGATTTTGCCTTTTGTAATCACTTGAGGCGACAGAAAATAACCTTTGTTCCAATTTTCACAAAGAAGGGGAACGTTTTCCCTATATAGAATAGAAAAGTGGTATGAAGTGGTGTAAAGTGGTTTATTATCCCACTCGATAATAAATCAAGGGGCGAATAAGATGTTTTTGGGCCAATACCAGCATTCATTGGACAACAAAGGCAGGATCACTGTACCGTCAAAGTTCAGAGAAGAACTGGGCGAGACCTTTGTATGCACCCAGGGATTGGACAATTGCATTTTTGTGTACCCCCTGAACGAATGGCAGCGCCTGGCTGATAAACTGCGCGAACTGCCCTTCACCAGTGGAGATGTGCGCTCCTTTGAGCGATTTTTCTTTTCTGGGGCGGCTGAACTGGAAACCGATAAAAATGGCCGCGCCGTCCTGCCGGTGCACTTGCGGGAGTATGCCGGGATAGACAAGGACCTCTTAATTGTAGGGATAGGCAGCCGGGTTGAAATTTGGTCAGTGCAAAACTGGGTACGCTATAATCAAGCAACTGCCAGCACAGTGGCAAAAATCGCTGATGGGCTGGGTATTTAGGAGTGAAGAGCGTGCATATACCAGTTCTGCGGAACGAGGTCATAAAATACTGGCTGGGTGACCCGCACGGTTTCTATATCGATTGTACTCTTGGCGGCGGCGGCCACCTGCGCGAATTGCTCCAACATCTTTCCGCCGATGCGCAGATCCTGGCCATCGACAAAGATGGCGAGGTATTGCAGGAAACGGCCCCGACCCTCGCTCATCCCGGACTTCGTCTGGTTCACGGCGATTTTAAGAACCTGGATCAGTTTCTCACCGCTGAAGAGCAGGGGCAAGCAGAAGGAATTTTAATGGATCTGGGGGTATCTTCCTTTCAGTTGGATGAAAGGGAACGCGGGTTCAGTTACCACGAAGAGGCTGAACTGGATATGAGAATGAACCGCGATCAGCCCATTAAAGCCTCAGATCTGGTCAATCAGCTGACGCAAGAAGAACTCAGCCGAATTATTTTTACGTATGGCGAGGAACGGTTTGCCCGGCAGATCGCCCGGGCTATCGTTAAATACAGGGAAGACCGGCTGATTTCCACGACACTGGAACTATCCAGTATCATTAAAGAGGCCATCCCGGCCCGGTACCGGCGTGACAAACACCCGGCGCGCCGGACCTTCCAGGCCTTACGGATCGCAGTCAACCAGGAATTGGAAGCCCTGGAGGCCAGTCTTCCTCAAGCGGTGGGGGCGTTAAAGCCCGGGGGCAGGTTATGCATCATTACCTTTCATTCCCTGGAAGACCGCATCGTTAAAAAATTTTTCGCGGAGCAGGCCAGAACCTGTGTTTGTCCGCCCCGGCAGCCGGTATGCAACTGCAATTACCGGCCCAGTTTAGAGGTAGTGACGAGGAAGGCCATTTTGCCCGGAGAAGTCGAGTTGACCATCAACCCTCGCGCCCGAAGTGCCAAGCTGCGGGTTGCCAGGAAGATAGAAGTTCTATGAAATAGGAGGGAAGAATAAGCATGGTACAGGCGGGCTATCAATACGCAAGTAGCTGGGAAGAGGCAGCACCTCAACAAGAAGTTCCCCGGGTGCGAAGGGTGAAAAAGACCTATCGCAAGGTTTTCAAAGGGAAATTATTAGCAAAGCTAGGTTTGGCAGCATTTGTGTATGGATTGCTCCTGGTGTTCTTGTGCCTGAAAGCAGCTACCCTCGGTTATCAGATTGTGCATCTTGAAGAAGATATTCGTAAATTGGAGTCATCCAATCAGCGCCTGCAGTACGAGATAGAAAAACAGGTGTCTCTGGACTATGTGGAAAACTATGCCGTCACCCAGTTAGGCATGTATAAACCGGAAGAACATATCAAGGTGGCCAGCACCAGTGTGGAGAAGTCCGACACTGCCGCTGTGGTTTCCACTCCAGTCGCCGTGAGCAGCAACGAGGACAAAACCCTTCATAAGATATATGCCAGTTTGGTACAGCTCGCAGAGCACAATCAATAATATATATTAAAAACGAGGTGCGCCAAAATGCAAACTACCAGTCTGATGGTCAGAAAGCGTATTGCCACGCTTTTTTTGCTATTCACCCTGGGATTTTTTTTCCTGGGAGGCAGAATGTTTTGGGTACAATTCGTTCGCGGGGCCGAGTTATCCGAGAAAGCGGCTCAGAATCGAACCCGGGATGTCCCGGTGGAATCCAAACGAGGCATTATCAGTGACCGCAACGGTCACGATCTGGCTATTTCGGTCAGTGCCGACTCTGTTTATGCCATTCCCGCAGAGGTATTGGCCAGCAAAAGGGAACAAGAAGTAGCTCAAAAACTGGCGCCCCTTCTGGGTATGGACGAAACCAAGCTTTATGAACGCATAACCCGTCAGAGTTCCTACGAGTGGATCAAGCGTCAGATCGAACCAGAGATCTCCCAACAAATCCGGGATCTGGACCTCCCCGGAATTGGACTCACCGAAGAAAGCCGCCGCTATTACCCTAAAGGCTCCCTGGCAGCCCATGTCCTGGGGATATCCGGGGTGGATAATACCGGTTTGGAAGGCATCGATTATTTTTACAATGATTTAGTTGGAGGGCAAAAGGGGCGCATCGTCATCGAGCACGACGCTGCCAACCGCCCCATTCCCGAAGCCACTCACCAGTATGTCCCGCCGGTGGACGGCGCCAACCTGGTTTTGACTATTGACGAAACCATCCAATATATTGCTGAGCGAGAACTGGATAAAGTATTTAAAGAGCGGCAGGCCAAAGCTGCCACCGTCATCGTAATGGACCCCGCCACCGGCGAAATATTGGCCCTGGCCAACCGCCCCACCTTCGATCCCAATAATTTTGCGGACTACCCCGCCAGCAACCGGCGTAATTGGGCAATCAGCAACGCCTATGAACCCGGTTCAACTATGAAGATCACCACCGCTTCCATGGCTTTGCAGGAAGCTATCGTCAATGAAAATACCCCCTTCTTTTGTTCGGGCTCCACCAAAGTCGGCAAAGAAACCATCGGGTGTACTGACCACAGGGCCCATGGGCAACAGACCTTTGCCCAAATCGTTGAAAATTCCTGCAACGTCTCTTTCGTGCAGGTGGGTTTAACCCTGGGCATGGAGAAGTACTATCATTATTTAAATGGATTTGGGTTCGGGCAGCCCACCGGCATCGACCTGCCGGGAGAAGCTGCGGGAATACTGGTGCCGCAGGAGCGCGCCAAACAGATCGATTTGGCCACCATGTCCATGGGGCAGGCCAATGCCGTCACCCCGATTCAGCTCTGTAACGCTGTCGCCGCGGTAGCCAACGGGGGCAAACTGATGAAACCCTATCTGGTCAAACAGGTGGTGGATCAGAACGGTAATGTGCTGCAGCAAAACGAACCCACTGTAGTGCGCCAGGTTATATCTGAGGAGACTTCCAAACGTTTATCCATGATCCTGGAAGGGGAAGTTATTAATGGGACCGGGAAAAATGCTTATATTGAAGGCTATCGCGCCGGAGGCAAAACCGGAACCGCTCAAAAAATTGCACCCGGGGGCGGATATCTCTCCAATGAGTATGTAGCCTCATTCATCGGTTACGCTCCGGCGCATAAACCGCGCCTGTTGTGTATTGTGGCAGTCGATGCCCCGCAGGGATATCCTTATTATGGAGGCTGGGTGGCAGCTCCGGTGTTTAAGAATATAATGCAGGATGCCTTACGCTATTTGGAAGAGCCCATGTATAAAGACGGCAATGCGGAGCAAACCCTACCACAAGAGGAAATGGTTGTGGTTCCCGATGTGGTGAATTTGCCTCTGGAAGAGGCCACCGCCGCTTTGAGAGCCCGGGGACTGCAGGCCAAGGTGAATGGAAGCGGCAATGTGGTGTGGCAGCAAACCCCCAAGGCCAACACCAAACTCAAACCGGGTCAGCAGGTGATCATCGACATGTCGGAAGTGGATAAGGCTAATCATGGCGGGGCGGTCACAGTGCCTGACCTGCAGGGCAAATCTATGCGGGAAGTCGCCAAAATCCTGGCAGACCTGGGTTTACATCTAATGCCGGAAGGATACGGCCTGGCCTATCAGCAAAGCCCGGAGCCCGGGAAGGTCATTAGCGGGGGCTCCACGATCACAGTCAAATTCCAGCCGGTGGGCGAGTGATGCAGCGGACTACAAATTAAACGGCATTCTTTTAATAATGCCTGGATTGAGAGGTAACGGCTATGAAACTGTTGGATCTTCTCAAAGGAATCGATATTCAAGGGAGTTCTGTTGAAATCAACCCGGATATTGCCCAAATCGCCTATGATTCGCGGCAGGTCCGCCCCGGAGCCCTGTTTGTCGCCATCAAGGGCATAAAAACGGACGGGCATTTGTATATTGCGTCGGCTATTCAGGCAGGTGCGGCAGCGGTTGTGGCTGAAGATCCAGTGATTGACGCCCCGCCGGGGTTACCGGTTATACAGGTTGATGACAGCCGGGCCATGTTAGCGGTTTTGGCGGCTCGTTTTTATAAACATCCCAGCCGCGATCTAAAGGTAATCGCCGTTACCGGCACCAATGGCAAAACTACTACCACCCATCTGATTCAGGCCATCCACCAGGAAGTCGGATGGCCCACAGCCATCATGGGAACCTTGTATGCCCGGGTGGGAGACCTGGACCTGGACCTGGGCCATACCACCCCTGAGGCGGTGGAAATAGAGTCCTTCATGGACTCGTGCCGCAAGCAAGGGGCTGAGTTCCTGGTCATGGAGGTTTCTTCGCATGCCCTGACTTTAAACCGGGTCGATCAAATCCATTTTGCGGCCGGAGTATTCACCAATCTGACCCAGGATCATCTGGATTATCATGAGAACATGGAGAATTACCTTCAAGCCAAATTGAAACTGTTCAAAATGATCCCTGGGGGGGAAAACAACTTCTGCGTTGTGAATCGCGATGACCCCCATGCGGAAAAGTTTATAAAAGCTGCTCCGGGGACCCTTTTTACCTATGGAGTGCAAGCCGGGGCTGCAGTGCGGGCGGAGAATATTGATATCAGCTTAAAAGGCACCTGCTTTACAGTGTTTTTTGGTGAAAAGCGCTTTGACATCGAGATGCGGCTCATAGGTATGTTCAGTGTATACAACGCCCTGGCTGCCATAACCGCAGCCCTCGCGGAAGGGATAGACCCGAAGATCATCACCCGGGCTTTACTTAAGGTGAAAGGGATACCAGGCCGCTTTGAGGAAGTATTTTCTTCCCATGATTTTACGGTAGTGGTAGACTATGCCCATACTCCGGATGGCTTGGAAAACATTTTGCGAACCGGCCGGGAACTGACTGCCAACCGGTTAATTACCGTATTCGGATGCGGCGGAGACCGTGACCGCGGCAAAAGGCCCTTGATGGGCGAAATCGCCGCACGATACAGCGATTTCTGTGTGGTTACCTCTGACAATCCGCGCAGCGAAGAACCTGAGGATATTATCGCTGATATTATCCCCGGAATGGAAAAAGTATCCCACTCCCGATACGCTATTATAGCGGATCGAGCGGAAGCCATCAGGCATGCTATTTATCTGGCCCGGCCCGGTGATCTCATAATCATTGCCGGCAAAGGTCATGAGACTTACCAGCTCATCAAAGGAAAGCGCTTGGATTTTGACGACCGCAAAGTGGCGCAAAAGATACTCAGCGAACTAAACCGGGCATAATATCGATGCAGGAGACGTGATGATGGAAGCTATATGGTACAGTATACTGGCGGCAGCCATAGCCCTGGTGGTTACTGCAGTTATGGGCCCATTGATAATACCGCTCTTAACCCGCCTCAAATTCGGCCAGAATATTCGCGACGACGGCCCCAAGCGGCATATGGCCAAAGCCGGAACTCCCACCATGGGCGGAGTCATGATAATCACCGGAGTGATGATTGCTACCTTTATTATGGCCGGTTCAGGATTGGAAGCTCTTACTGCCGTTTTGGTGATGATCGCTCTCGCGGCCATCGGCTTCTGGGATGACTACATTAAAGTGGTCCTCAAACGCTCACTGGGATTGCGGGCCCGGGAGAAACTGGGATTACAGCTCTTGATCGGGTTGCTGTACGGCCTGTTTTTAATCTATTATTTTAATCGCGGCACTGAAATTCTGATTCCCTTTTCCAATTATAGTGTGGATTTGGGAGCAGGTTATGTGTTATTTTTGATTGTGGTTTTGGTAGGCTCCTCAAATGCGGTCAACCTGACCGATGGTTTGGACGGCCTGGCCGCCGGGGTGACGGTTTTTGTGGCCATAGCCTATGTTATAGTGGCATGGCTGACCGGCCACCACGAAATCATGACTTTTTCCGGAGCCCTGGCTGGCGCATGCCTGGGATTCTTAATCTATAATCACTATCCCGCCAAAGTATTTATGGGCGACACCGGCTCGATGGCCCTGGGGGGCGCGGTGGCGGCCATGGCGGCCTTGACCAGAACCGAACTGGCCCTGGTATTGGTAGGCGGGGTTTATGTGCTGGAAACCATGAGCGTGGCCTTACAGGTAATCTCCTATCAGACCACCCGCAAGCGCTTGTTCTTAATGGCGCCCTTGCACCATCATTTTGAGCTAAAGGGCTGGTCCGAACAGAAGGTGGTCAGAGTATTTTGGTTCTTAGCCCTATGCAGTGCGACGCTGGGAGTAATCAGCCTGGGCCCGGCGTTTTGGCGATAAGAATGGAGTGAAATAATTGGAGCTGGTTAATAAGCGTGTCCTGGTGGTGGGATTGGGAAAAAGCGGGCAGGCAGCAGCCTCAGCCCTGGTCCGGCATGGTGCTCTGGTCCAGGTGTGCGACGCTAAAGCAGTGGAGCATTTTGATAGTGATATGATAGCCGGCCTGGAAAAACAGGGCGTAAAGATCCGTGCCGGGGAGTACCCCCAGATTGATCCCGACCACTATGATATGCTGGTAGCCAGTCCGGGCATATCCCTGGAAATCGAGCCATTTCAACAGGCATTTAAGCATGGCCTGCCGGTAATCGGTGAAGTTGAGCTGGCCTATCAGATCAAAAAACCTCAGCTTACCATGCTGGCAGTTAC
>NZ_DIPG01000148.1:42909-58245 GCF_002426325.1 Syntrophomonas sp. UBA5494
CGGCCGCCGTGCAGCCGCCGGCGGCAATATCGGCACACCTCTGACCAGCCTGGTGGAAGAAATGCCTGAGGGGATCATAGCGGTGGAAATGTCCAGCTTTCAGTTAGAAACCATTCGTGAGTTCCATCCCCGGGTGAGCGGAATGCTCAATATCACCCCGGACCATCTGGATAGGCACAAGAGTATGCCGGCCTATACGGCCGCTAAAGCCCGCATTTTTGAAAATCAGGATTTAAGCGATCAGGCCCTTTTAAACTACGATGATGCAGCTGTTCGGGAAATGGCTGCTGTTTGCCCGGCACAGGTATGGTTTTTTTCTCAAAAACAATTGCTGAAACAGGGGGTTTTCCTGGATGACGGGCAGATTGTCATAGCCAGTGAAGGAGCGCTATATCCGGTTTGCGGGCGGGATGAAGTATTGCTGCGGGGCAGCCACAATATGGAAAATATTCTATGCGCATCAGGTATGGCCTTTTGCTGCGGGGTTGCCGTTGAGGCCATCGGCTCGGCCCTCAAGACCTTTCGCGGAGTGCGGCATCGCATGGAGGAAGCCGCCACTCTTGACGGCGTCTTATACATAAACGATTCCAAGGCTACCAATCCGGATTCGGTCATGAAGGCCCTGGATGCCTTTCAGCAGCCGATTATACTCATTGCCGGGGGGCGTAATAAAGGCAGTAAATTTGATCAGCTGGCAGCGCTTGTCAAACAGAAGGTAAAAGCCCTGATCTTGCTGGGGGAGGCTCGCAATGAGATTCGCCAAGCAGTCATGGATGTTGATTTCCAGAATATATATGAGGTAGATACCCTGGAGGCGGCCGTAAACCAGGCCCGGCAGTTGGCCCGGAGCGGAGATGTGGTACTGCTTTCTCCGGCCTGTGCCAGTTGGGATATGTTCCTCAATTACGAACAACGGGGAGATGTCTTCTGCGGGCTGGTGAACCGCTAAGAGCCCGGGATTAAGTGTAATTTTGCTGGAGGCAGACGCTTGAGATTAAAAAAAGGACCCCCTGATTTAATTTTATTTATAACCGCATTAACCTTATTAGGCATAGGACTTATAATGGTGTTCAGTTCCAGTGCGGTTACGGCAAGTGTCCGCTATGGCGATGCTTATTATTTCTTTAAACGCCAGATTATCTGGTCCGTAATCGGCATTTGCGCACTGTTGATCACTATGAAAATCAATTATCACAAATTAAAAGGTTTGGCTTTGCCGGCCATGATTATTGCTCTGATCTGCCTGGTTCTGGTAATTACGCCGCTGGGGATCGCAGCCAAGGGCTCCAGCCGCTGGCTGGGTATCGGCGATGTCAGACTGTTCGCCCCTTCAGAACTGGCAAAACTGGCTACGGTTATGTTTCTGGCCCGCACTATGGAAGTGAATATAGACAAGATGAAGGATTTTGCGAAAGGGGTTCTGCCGTATCTGGGCATACTGGCCGTTATATGTGGATTGATCATGCTGCAGCCCGACCTGGGAACCACATTTGTGGTGGCGGCAACCATATTTTTTATGATGTTGGTGGCGGGCATGCGATGGAGTCACCTGGGAGGCATAGCTGTCGCAGGGCTGGCCGCAGTTTTCGCGGCCATCGCGGTTGCGCCTTACCGTCTGGAGCGCCTGATAGCGTTTACCAATCCCTGGAAGTATGCCAGCGACGAGGGCTTCCAGACCATACAGTCCCTTTATGCCCTGGGTTCAGGGGGATTATTCGGCATGGGCTTGGGCCGCAGCCGCCAGAAATTCTTTTACTTGCCGGAACAGCATACTGACTTTATTTTTGCTATCTTGGGCGAAGAACTCGGGTTTTTGGGGGCTATAGTGGTCATCGCGCTGTTTTTGCTGTTTGCCTGGCGGGGCTTCAAGATAGCCATAAATGCCCCCGACAACTTCGGAAGCCTGTTGGCGGCCGGAATCACTGTTTTAATAACCTTTCAAGCCGCGATTAACATCGGGGTGGTTTGTGGGGTCTTGCCGGTGACAGGTATTACTTTGCCCTTTATCAGCCACGGGGGTTCGTCTTTGCTGTTTACCATGATTGGGGTCGGTTTATTGCTAAACATCTCCAGGTATAGCATAAACCGCTGACAAAGGTTGCCTATTCATCCTCTGCCCGGGGAAGCATAAAAAGTGAGGCGGCAAAAATATGAAAATGATTATTAGCGGCGGGGGGACCGGGGGGCATATTTACCCGGCGTTGTCTATCGCTGAAGGTGTTCAGGAGCGTCTTCCCGACGCCAGAATATTATATGTCGGTTCCCGGCAGGGGATGGAAAAGAACATCGTCCCCAAGCGGGGGTTTGACTACGCGTCAGTAGACATAGCCGGCATCGACCGTTCTTCAATGCTCAAGGCCTCCCAATCCCTGGTCAAGTTCCCCAAGAGTTTTTTTCAAGGCTGGGATATTTTAAAAGAGTTTAAGCCGGACGTGGTGGTTGGCACGGGTGGATACGCTTCTTTCCCGGTGGTGCTGGCCAGCACTTTTTTTTCTTGCCGCAGTTATATCCATGAACAGAATGCGCAGCCCGGACTGGCTAACCGGCATCTAGCCGGCAGGGTAGACTGCGTTATGCTGACATTTGAGGAAGCGGCCCGGCACCTGCAGGCCAAACGCATTGAAATTACGGGTCTGCCGGTTCGCCAGGCCATCACTAGCGTAAATCGAGCTCAAGCTTATGACAAATGGGGTTTTTCGCCTGATGTTTTCACCCTGGTGGCATTTGGAGGAAGCCAGGGAGCCGCCAGCATTAACCGCGCCATGCTGGGCTTCCTGGACAGGATCAGGGCGGAGCGTTCCCAGGTGATATGGATGACCGGGCACAAGCAGTATGAAGAGCTTTTGGAGCAGGTGAACGGCCTGCAATTAGGGCAAAGTAAAGTCAAGCTGGTGTTAAAACCCTATTTGGATCATATCGAAGATGCGCTGGCAGCGGCCGACCTGGCGGTATGCAGAGCCGGAGCCAGCACCTTGAGCGAGCTGGCCGTGCTTGGCTTGCCGGCTGTTCTGGCGCCTTATCCTTATGCCAGCGACAATCACCAGGAAAAGAACGCCCGGGCTTTGCTGGAAAAAAAGGCAGTCGAGATGATTATCGATGAGTTCCTGGATGGGGATACTCTCTATGAAAAAATTGAAAGTCTGCGCCATCAGCCCGAACAAGTGCGTTTCATGGCAGCCAATATGAAAAAGGAAGCCAAACCGAACGCATTAGATGATATCCTGAACATTATACTGTCCTGAACATCAAGCCAATCGGCCGGCCCGGCTATTTTAAACGGGTGAAAGATGGACAGGCTTAAGGAACACTATGTAACCACTTTTATCAAAGATGCATACTATAGGTTGTAGATACTATCGAAATAGGGAAGGAGATGAGGAAATGACCGCCTCGTCGGTGCAATGGGTGCATATGGTCGGGATTGGAGGAGCCGGGATGAGCGGCATCGCCAAGGTTCTGGCAGAGCAGGGACTTAAAGTCAGCGGTTCAGATCTGCAGAGTACAGATGTTACCCGTAAATTGGCGGACCAGGGCGTTACTGTCTACTTGGGGCATTCTTCAGCCAACCTTAAACCCGGAGTTGATCTGGTGGTGGCTTCCTCAGCCATTCCGAAAGACAACAGCGAATTGACCGCCGCCCGTGAGAGCGGCATCCCCATTCTAAAAAGGGGCCAAATGCTGGCCTATATGGTGAACGACCTGCAGACCATCGCCGTGGCCGGAGCCCATGGCAAAACCACCACAACCTCAATGGTTTTTCAGGCTTTGTGCGGAGCCGGTCTAGATCCTACTTTTATTTTGGGGGGAGAATTACAGGGCAGCCAGTTGGGGGCGCGTTTGGGCAAAAGTCCCTATTGCGTAGTTGAAGCCGATGAAAGCGATGCCTCCTTTCTGGAATTGAGACCGTATATAGCGGTAATCACCAATATCGAAGATGATCATCTGGATTTTTACGGATCTACAGAAAACATTCTCAAAGCATTCAGGCGCTATTTCGATTGCGTAAAAAACGGTGGCTTCGCCTTAGTCTGCGGGGATGATACCGAGGTACAAAAGCTGCTGGCTCAGGAGGTGTCATCCCGTGTAGTGACATACGGTGAAGGGACTGCCAACGACTACTATTTCACCGATTGGGAAGCCAGGGAGATGGGCTCCCGATGCCAGGTTTTTAAACGCGGTCTGCGTCTGGGCAGTCTGCATCTATCGGTCCCGGGCAGGCATAACACCCTTAACGCTATAGCCGCAGTGGCAGCTGCCTGTGAGCTGGGCCTGCCTTATGAACCCGCAGCCCGGGCTTTGCAGGAATTCAGCGGCGCCAAGCGGCGTTTTCATCTGGTGGGACAGAAGAATGACATCACTGTAATAGACGATTATGCCCATCACCCTACCGAGATCGAAGCTACCATTGCGGCGGCTCGGCAGGCTCATAAGGGGCGGCTGACAGTGATTTTTCAGCCCCACCGTTTTACCCGCACCCAGCTTATGGGAGAGCGCCTGGGCAAATCCCTGGTCGGAGCCGATACGGTCTTTGTTACAGATATTTACTCAGCCGGTGAACCGGTAATTCCCGGGATTACAGCGCAGATCGTCTATGATGCGGCCCGCGGGGCTGAAGCCAAAGTCTATTATGTGCCCGATAAAGAGGCGCTGGCGCCTCTGGTGGCGGGCCAATCCCAAAAGGGGGACCTGATTATTACCATGGGAGCCGGCGATGTTTGGAAGCTGGGCCCAATCATCTTAGAAAAGATTTAACACCTGTGGGGGTGCTATATTGGATAATTTCTATATCAAGGGTGGCGTCGCCCTGAAAGGCCAGGTTCATATCAGTGGTTCCAAAAACGCCACTCTGCCCATTATGGCCGCCAGCCTGATGGCGGCTGACGAAGTGGTGCTATGCGGCGTTCCCGACTTGGAAGATATAAATGTGATGTCTGATGTCTTAAGGCTTTTGGGAGCGACAGTTAAGAGAGAAAATGACGTATTAATCATAGACAGCCGTAACGTGAACGGTGTCGAACTGCCTGAGTCCATGTCCAGGAAGATGCGGGCCTCAAACCTGGTGATGGGCGCTTTGCTGGCCCGTTTTAAAAAGGCTGCGGTAGCGTACCCGGGTGGCTGTGCCATCGGCAGCCGGCCCATGGATCTCCATCTCAAGGGGTTCAGAGCTTTGGGGTACCATATCACCGACGAGTGCGGAGTCATGTTTGGAGAAGCTGAGAGCCTCGGCGGGCAGGAGACCTTGCTGGATTTCCCCAGTGTGGGGGCAACAGAAAATATTATGATGGCAGCGTCCTTAACCCCTGGTATCACTACTTTGCGCAATGCCGCCAGGGAGCCGGAGATTATCGACCTGCAGAACTTCCTCAATCGTATGGGGGCCAGAATACGAGGCGCCGGGCTGGATACCATACGCATTGAAGGGGTGAACAGGCTCCACGGAGTGGAGCACACGGTCATCCCCGACCGCATCGAGGCCGGAACCTTCATGGTGGCTGCCGCCATTACCAGTGGCGATGTTATGATCGACAATATAGTATTGGAGCATATTCAATCCCTGGTAGCCAAACTTCGCGAAATCGGTGTGGATATCAGTTCTAACGGCTCCTGGGTCAGGGTGTCGGGGCATCAGCCCATGCACAGTGCGGACATTAAGACCATGCCTTATCCGGGCTTCCCCACCGACATGCAGCCGCAGATGATGGCCTTGATGTCCACCGTACCGGGAACCAGCATTATGGTTGAAACTATTTTCGAGAACCGTTTTATGCATGTTCATGAATTGAGAAGGATGGGAGCGGAGATTAAAATAGAAGGCCGGGTAGCCATTATCAAAGGAAAAGAATACCTGGAAGGGGCTGCCGTGGAGGCCACTGATCTGCGCGCCGGAGCCGCACTGGTTTTAGCCGGTTTGAAAGCCCGCGGAGAGACCAGAGTAGGCAAACTGGAACACATAGACCGTGGTTATGAAAAACTGCACTGCAAGCTGCACAATCTAGGCGCAGATGTACAGCGCAAGCCCGCGCCCTGAAGGCCGGTAAATCCAACAGAAAGAGTATAGGGAATCCAGTCAGGCAGATGATTTTACCACTGAATTCTGCTATAATCTATCCAGCAATTAGGGGCAGAGGCAGCTTATGAAGAATCAATGGAATTATAGTTTTGTAAAATATACGGTTTTCCTTTTGGTCAGTCTCATTTCTATTTTCCTGTTTATGCATAGTTCTTTCTTTTACATCGATCAGATTACTGTGCAAGGGGCAGAAAGAATGGGATCCGCGGAGGTTATTCGGCTCTCCGGACTGCAGACCGGGCTGAATATCTTCTCGGTCAACGGGCAGCAAATCAGTCAAGCCCTGAAGGTGCATCCCATGGTTCAGGATGTCAAGGTAATCAGACACTGGCCCAGGCACCTGGAGATTCAGGTCAGCGAACGGCAGGCCTGGGCTTTAATTCCTTGTCAGGGCGGGTTTTTATGCATCGACCAGGAGGGCGTTGTCATCGATAAGTTAAATATTTTTTCCCCAGATCAATATTGTATAATTACTATGGACAAACAACCCGAGCAAGTGGTTTTAGGACAAGTGATAGATCCCGAAGCAATCGCGGCCATTCGCCAGATCTGGGAGGCCATCCCAGTTGAACCCCGGGTTGACATCTCCGACTATCATTATGTCAATGAGAGTAAAGAGGTGATCTTATATACCAACCACGGGACAGAGATTCTTTTTGGCGATCTGGAGCGATTAGCAGATAAGGTACAGTCCCTGCTTCAAATTATAAATATAGAAAAGGACTATGAGAAGCAAGGCAAAAGCCCGCTTAGCTATGTTGACCTGCGTTTCAAAGGTCAACCGGTTGTTAAAACACTTGATTAAATATGGGGCGGTTAAAAAGGTGATGGTAAAATGCGAAGCCGAAATGCTCAAATAACGATTGCAATAGTTTCTTTAATCCTTGGTATTTTGTTAGCCATACAGTTCAAGACCCAGGAAAACATCAATGACACTCTCATGCCGGGGCGGGTCGAAGAACTGAGCCAGAGTCTCATCGAAGTGACCAAACAGCGCGATGCCTTGGCCGAAGAAGTGCAAACCCTGAGCGACAAACTTCAGAAAATCCGTCAGGTTGACGAGGCCATGGCCGATCTGCAGGACGAGGTCATGAAGGCCAATATGGCAGCCGGAAAGGTTGCGGTCAGCGGGCCGGGTGTCCTCCTGACCCTGAATGACAGCAACCGCACCCTGCAGTCCGGAGAAAACCCCAACTATGGAATTGTACATGATTATGACCTTTTGACCTTAGTCAATGAATTGCGGGCTTCAGGGGCTGAAGCCATTGCGGTAAATGGCGAGCGCCTCACCGCAATTTCAGAGATAAGGTGTGCCGGTACCTTGATTTTGGTCAACTGGGCCCGCATCGGTCCGCCCTATGAGATAAAGGCCATCGGGGATCCCGAAATGCTGACCAGCGGATTAAACATCAGGGGCGGCCATCTGGAAACCCTCAAATATCTGGGGGTGCAGACCAACCTGCAGAAGGCGGACAAGTTGGAGCTGCCTGCTTATAACGGGGCCATGAAATTTACCCATGCTGTACCCGTAATCACTACGAATGAGGCGGAATAGAAAATGTGGCTGGTAGTTATTTTTTGTTTATTAATAGGATTATTTATCGGATTTCAGATGCCGGTGCTATTTCCGGTGCTGTATGCAAAATATATGTCTATTGCCATACTGGCGGCCCTGGATTCCGTATTTGGGGGCATTCGCGCCTATATGGAAGACGGCTTTGACAGCACCATTTTTGTAACCGGTTTTGTTATAAATGCCTTATTGGCGGCTGGTATGGCCTATTTAGGGGACCGTTTGGGGGTTGATCTATACCTGGCGGCGGTCTTGGTCTTTGGAGTACGATTGTTCCAAAATTTGGCGATAATTCGTCGATATCTCATGAAAAAATATTAGTACCAAAATAAAGGAATATCCAGGATTTTGTGGTATTTCTATGTAGGTATTAAAGTAAGGGGGAATCACTATTAAAAACCGCCATATAGTGGTTGCCCTGGACATAGGGACCCACACTATCAAAGCCGCCATGGCTGAAGTGATTGCAGTAGATCAAATTAACATTTTGGGTATATCAGCTCTGCCTGCCCGGGGGATAAGAAAGGGTCACATCGTTGACATCGAATCTGCCGCCCAGAGCATGGAAGAGGCTTTGAATGCCCTGGAGAGGCTGACCGGTATGGAAATCAGCGGGGCCTTAATCGGATTTTCAGGGACCAGCCTGTCAACAATCAATAATCATACCGTCGTAGCAGTAGGAACCCCCAGCTACGAGATATCCCAGGATGATAAGAGCCGAGTTCTGCATTCGGCGCAGACCATTTCCCTTCCGCCTGATAAAAGTATTGTGCAGGTCGTGGAACGTCAATACATCATCGACGGATACGACGGGGTCAAGGAACCGGTAGGAATGGTAGGAAGCCGCCTGGAAGCAGAGATTACGGTTATCGTTGCTGCCATTGCCGCGGTTCAAAACTTGCAGCGCAGCGCCGGCAGAATCAATCTGGAGGTCGAAGGTTTAGTATTCAATCCCCTGTTGACAGCGGAGGCAGTTTTGATGCCTACTGAAATGGAGATGGGGGTGGCTCTGGTTGACATCGGTGGAGGCGCCATAGATGTCAGCGTATTTGAACGGGGCAGCCTGTTATGTGCCTCGGTCTTGCCCCTGGGAGGGGAGCATATTACCAAAGATCTGGCTATTATTCTAAAAACTTCATTGGAGGAGGCCGCCAGCCTTAAAGAACGCAGTGAGATAACGGCTTTACAAGCAGACGATGATGCAGTGATAGAGATAAAAGACGTTCAGGGCCAGCCAGGGCACCAGGTTTCTCAGCAATTGGTCGCCGAGATCATCTCAGCGCGGGTTCTGGAAATCGCGCAAATGGTTTATAGGGAATTGAGGCAGTTTGATGCCATTAATAGAATACCGGCCGGAATTGTAGTCACCGGAGGCGGGGCAGAACTAATTGGCATGCCGGAGTTGTTTGAGGAATATCTGGGAGTTCCAGTAAGATTGGGGGCTCCGGATAGGGTGATAGGCTTAGCCAGCGAATACAGACGGCCCTGCTACGGTGCGGCAGTGGGCGGTTTAATCTGTGCAGCCCGGCACATGGGGCCTCATAAATTTGAAAACAAACGTGGCCTGTCAAGCTTGATTGACAGAATGGGCGAATGGTATAAGGATTTTTTTAGGTAAAGGACAGAGGAGGTTATTTAATGCCATTGGATTTTGACGTTGAGATGCAACAGTTTGCTGACATCAAAGTCATAGGAATCGGCGGCGGCGGTAACAACGCCATTAATCGCATGATTGAAGCCGGTTTAAAAGGGGTTGAATTCGTAGCTGTAAATACTGATTCGCAAGCATTGTGGATTTCCAAAGCGGACAAGAAGATCCAGGTAGGTGAAAAGCTGACCAAAGGTCTGGGCGCGGGCGCCGACCCGGAGATCGGACTCAAAGCGGCTGAAGAGAACGCCGATGAAATCAAACGAGCCCTGCAGGGAGCCGATATGGTTTTTGTAACCGCAGGGATGGGCGGCGGCACCGGCACAGGCGGCGCGCCGGTGATTGCCAGAATAGCCCGGGAGCTGGGTGCACTCACAGTAGGTGTTGTTACCCGGCCGTTTACTTTTGAAGGCCGCAAGCGCAATTCGCAAGCGGAAAGCGGTATACATAACCTGCGTGAAGAAGTGGACAGCCTGATCACTATACCCAATGACCGCCTGCTGCAGGTGGTAGAGAAGAATACCGCTTTTAACGATGCCTTCCGCATCGCCGATGACATTCTTCGCCAGGGCGTGCAGGGCATTTCGGATCTCATCGCTGTACCCGGCGTCATAAACTGCGACTTTGCCGATGTCAAAACCGTCATGAAAAATACCGGCTCGGCGCTGATGGGCATCGGCACCGCCAAAGGGGAAAACCGGGCCGCGGAAGCTGCCCGTATGGCCATTTCGAGCCCGTTATTGGAAACCTCCATCGACGGAGCCAAAGGGGTGTTGTTTAACATCAGCGGGGGAGGAGGCCTCACCCTGTTCGAGATCTATGAAGCGGCCGAGATTATTCATCAGGCGGTTGACGCGGAAGCCAATATCATCTTCGGCGCCAATATCATAGAGAGCCTGGAAGATGAGGTGCGCGTCACCGTGATCGCCACCGGATTCAGCGCCTATAAGCCCAGACTGGGCGAGACCACCAAAGGCAGAGCGGGCATTGACGCCCCACCTACTTTTACGGAAAAAGGCGACCTCGAAATTCCGCCCTTTTTGCGCAGCCGTAAGCGCTCGGACAATAGATGACGCCTGGGCTTAATTATATAAGCAGATAATCAAACCAGCTGGAACCGGGAATGTGAATTCTCGGTTTTTTGTTTTTTATAGGATAAGAATGTGGGTCAGTCCGGGGCAAATCCAACAAATTATGTTCACCCCCTTCTGGTATAATCTGTTAAGCATGTGAGCCCAAGAGCAAGAATATGAATGTTTATAGTGAATAAAAACTTACAAAACCACCGGAATTAACTAAAAAGGTGAAGGCGAATTGAACAATCCCAAAGTCTATTTGGACCTGACCTTTCTCAATAATTTCATAATGGATTTTATAATCCTGTGGGCTACCGCCAGGCTGTCGGGGCTTAAACCAAAACATTCCCGTATAGCGGTGGCATCGGTGCTGGGGGCGGCCTATGCGGTGGGTTACGTATGGCTGGCGGGTAGCCTGATCTTCAGCCTGACCGGCAAAATCGTGGTCTCCGTAATTATGGTCATTCTGGCCATCAAACCTGCCCGCTGGCAGGATTACAGCAAGGTCCTGCTGTACTTTTACCTGATCAATTTCACCGTAGCAGGGGCTACCATCGCCTTTTCCTCACTGCTTGCAGACACCGAAGTGGCCCGGTTTTTCCCGGCTATCTGGATTGTGGTGGCGGTATTGGCCGCCCTGGCTATCGGACTGTTCGCGGGCCGCTACGTGAAAGACCATCTTCTTCCCGGGCTGTTAAAGTTTCAGGTGGTCTTGAGATTCGGCAAACAACATTGCATGGGCCACGGCTTTGTGGACACCGGCAACTCGCTCAAAGATCCCCTGACCAGGAAACCGGTAATTGTGGCGGAATATGGGTTGATAAAACCGTGTCTGCCCCTCGAACTGCAAAATATGGTGGAAAAGGATCAGAGCGAAGAGGCCCTTTTGGAGCAAATCATTGCCAGCAGCTGGGCAAACCGCCTCAGGCTGATACCCTTTTCTTCCATCGGAAGAAAAAATGGGATGTTGTTGGGGGTCCGGGCCGATGAGGTGGTGTTGAATATCGGCTCCAAAGATATAATGCACAAAAATGCGGTAATAGGAATCTACCGGGAACAGTTGAATCCGCAGGGCAATTATCAGATGTTGATTCCCGCGGATATGGTGGAAGGATAGGAGGGAATGCTATGGGAATCAGAGACCTGTTAAAGAACTGGCAGATGAGCCTCATCAGGCTGTACATCAGGAAGAGGATACCACAGTTCATTCATTATATCGGCTCGACAGAAGTATTGCCTCCACCGCTGCAAGAGAATGAGGAGATGAGCCTGATTTCGCGCCTGGAGCAGGGCGACGCCGGGGTAAAAGCCAAACTGATCGAGCATAACCTGCGCCTGGTGGTATATATCGCCAAAAAGTTCGAAAACACCGGTATCAACATTGAAGACCTGGTTTCCATCGGCACTATTGGCCTAATCAAAGCGGTCAATACCTTTGAACCGAAAAAGAATATCAAACTGGCCACCTACGCTTCGCGCTGCATTGAAAACGAAATCCTCATGTACCTGCGCCGAAATCTGAAAAACCGCGGCGAAGTCTCCCTGGATGAGCCTCTTAACGTGGATTGGGACGGCAATGAACTCTTGCTGTCCGATGTTCTGGGAACTGACGGGGACATGATCTACAAACGCATTGAACATGAAGTGGAAAAGAGCCTTTTGTGGCAGGCCATGCATAAATTGAGCAGCCGGGAAAAAACCATCATTCAGCTTCGCTTCGGCCTGGGGGATGGATTGGAAAAAACCCAGAAGGAAGTGGCCGATATTTTAGGGATATCACAATCCTATATTTCACGCCTGGAGAAAAGAATCCTGAAAAGGCTGCAGCGAGAGATTCGAAAAATCGAATAAAGGCGGGAATTTGGGGCAGACTTCATCGTCTGTCCCCGCTAAATAGCGAATAAATCCGGGCTGCTACGTAAACAATTTAATTAAGGGAATATAGTGCTTAAAATAGCACTATTTTTTATGAGTGCCAATGCAAATGCTATGAAGGGAAGGAACCGGCTTGATCAATAAAGTTGAGATATGCGGGGTCAATACCTCCAAACTTCCCGTGCTGAAAAATGATGAGATGAGAGTGCTGTTTAAGGAGTTTCAGTCGGGTGATCAGGAGGCCAGGGATAAACTGATACAGGGCAACCTGCGGTTGGTTTTAAGTGTGATACAGCGTTTCAGCAACCGCGGGGAATTCGTGGACGATCTATTCCAGGTGGGTTGCATCGGACTGATTAAAGCCATAGATAATTTTGATTTGAGCCAGAATGTGCGTTTCTCCACCTACGCGGTGCCTATGATCATCGGGGAGATCCGGCGCTACCTGCGCGACAACAACCCGGTCAGGGTTTCCCGCTCTCTGCGCGACATCGCTTACAAAGCCCTGCAGGTCAGAGAACGGCTGGTCTCGGATCATTCTTCCGAGCCGACCGTGGTTCAAATCGCCAAAGAGCTGGAACTGCCCCGCGAAGAGGTGGTGTTTGCCCTGGATGCCATTCAGGATCCGGTGTCACTATTTGAACCTATTTATAATGACGGCGGCGACCCGATTCTGGTAATGGACCAGATCAGCGATGACAAGAACACCGATGATCTGTGGCTGGAGGAAATCAGCATCAAAGAAGCCATGAAAAAGCTGAATGAGCGGGAAAAGCATATCGTTTCACTAAGATTTTTCGCGGGCAAGACCCAGATGGAGGTTGCCGATGAAATAGGCATTTCCCAAGCTCAAGTATCCCGCCTGGAAAAAGCTGCCCTCAAACAGCTTAAAAAGTATATTTGAAGGTGCGCTAGGAGGCTAGAATATGGGCAACAAAATCATAACGATGTTTTTGGTTATGGCCGTTCTAGGTTTGTTGATGCCTTTGACCCATGAGTTATTGGCGGTTGAAAATGCCTTTACGGTAGACAACCTGGTGCGCATAGAACTGCCCGCTGAATAAATGTCAAATGGGGACGTTCCCATTGGTTCCCCGTCCCCATTTGTCCCTTGATTATCTGATGTATTTAATATATATGAACTTGCCGCCTACACTTTTATTGACATCAGCCGGGCTTTGGGTATTCTGCCAATATACACTGGGCCAATCGGGGTTAACGTTATCCGGATTATCGAAAACCACTGTAATATCCGTTATGGGCGGCAAAGTATTCGCTTTGCTCGTCCACAGATAGATAAACTTTCCGCCCGAACCCCAATTTAAATCCATGCCATTTCGCGTATAATTAACGTAGTTCGAATTGTGGTTCATGGGGTTTGTCTCCGAGCCCGCCGAACTTCCCCGGTATTCCATAAAGAAATCGGTATAGGCCTCATCGATGTTTTCTCCCAGTTTATAGCACAAATAGATGAAATTCCCGCCTGCACCCGCGTTCAAGTCAGCATTGATCAGCTGATACCCGGGAGGACATTGGCTTCTTGCGTTCCATTCGTTTTTGTCTGCGACGAATACGATATCCGTTACATATTTTTGCACAGGCCACTGGTTTCCCTGGGCCAGATTCAGCTTTTCGAATTCGGCTTTAAGGCTGGCGGCCCTGGCCGGATCGCTGCAAAGCTCCCAAATAGGCACGAGAGCCCTGGCGGTGGTATTGCCGAAATCGACCAGCGTACCCTTGTCCTCCAATGTGCTTTCCCATTTAGTCAGTGCCTGGGGATCGTTTATAAATTGATTGATATTCAGAGCGAAACCGCCGCCATAGCTGTGGAGGATTTGCTCTTTGTCGCTGTCATACGTGGATTTGTTTTTGACGTTTTGATATTGGGCGCTGCCCCCGGCGCTGAATATGACGGCATTAAAGTCTGCTTTTGTAGCGGTTTTAAAGTTTTCATAACTGGTTGACGCCTTGGAACTGGCAGTAATGCTATAATCAACTCTGCCTCCGGTAATCGTATCGACAAGTACGTATTGGCCGAAGTTGGCAAAAACCGTATTGGCGGAAATGCTGCTGTCATTCAGCATCTGCTTGGCATCAGCGGTGAGGTAGTCTTTTAAGTCGGCCGTTCCGTTGACGTATACGCCGTACTTTTTAACCACATAGCTATAGGTGGAAAAATAGTTGTTCAGTTTTTGGGTGCGTGCCGAATCAAAATTAGCCTTAACCGAACCGCCAAAGCCAAAATAGCTGCCCGAGGCGCTGATTTTGGTCGACATGTTATTGCTGTATGACCGGATGGATTCGCTGATATTTTGACTGTTTACGCCCTCATCATAACGAATTCGTTCCATTTTTTGGCTCTGGATGAGCTTCCCAGTATCTAAAACCGGCTGCTTTAACGAATCCACCGATGCGTATTTGCCAAAGACATCATATCCTCTGCCCACCCGCATAACTACAGGAATATCCGCTTCATTCATAGTTACTTTATAAGCTTTTCCAACCTGCTCAACTGCCCAGGTACCTTTGAGTTTACTGATATCGATTGAAATCATCGGAGTGATATTTGGTTTTACGGGCGTAACTACCGAGGGGGTCTCTTTAATATCCGGCAACGATGGGAGAATAGGCTTAACAGGCTTAACGATTGATTCGCCTGATGAGCCTGTTTTGGTTATGGTTACTTTTCTGGCGACTTCTTCCCATTGAACGTCACAGCCCAGGGTTTCCGTAACAAATCGGAGGGGCAGCATGGTCCGCCCGTTGATAATCAGGGGTTTTACATTGACATTGTCAGGATCTATGGGAACAGTTTTTCCATTGACCAATGCATTGCTTTGCCCAATCCATAGTTCCATTTTGGTTTCACCTAATGACACCGTTACTTTTCTGGTTTCATTATCCCAGGCCACATCAGCGCCCAGGGGAGTCGCGGCAAATCTGATCGGCAGCATGGTCCGGCTTTCAATAATGGTAGGGCTGACATCCATAACAATCAGTTCGCCATTGGCGGTATAGGTGTTGTTGTCGAGGATAAAAACCATCACCGTCTCCTGGCTTTTTGATGTTTCAGCAGCGATGGCGAGCAAAGGAA
>NZ_DIPG01000148.1:58439-59011 GCF_002426325.1 Syntrophomonas sp. UBA5494
GGGTTCGTAATAATTTTCATCAATACCGACCTCCTGTTTAATCAAATGATTAGTTGGTACATGTTTATAAAGCATCGATGTGCTTTAAGAAATATAGTGTTCTTCCCCTGATTTTTAAACGAAGCAATCATCATCCCTGTTTTTCCAGACGCTCAAATACAAAATCCACGTGGCCCGATAGTTTCTGAATAACGACGGTATGATCACCGCCTTCCTGAACGGCAACCAAAAGGTCTAAAATAATACCCATGAAGCCGTAATTCAATTCTTCGGCGGCGATTCTCAGATCAGTATCATCCCGTATCTTTCCCTTTGCCGCCATGGTCCTCAGTATTGCCTCGTAGTAATCCGCCGGTTCTTTCAGCATGAATTCCTTGACAAAGTTTCTGGCCTTTTGATTTATATACTGTTCCATCAATATGATCAGGGCCATTTTATCGATTCTGGAGGTCCTGTTCTTAACATATTTGATGAATAGCAGCCTGAAAATCTCCCGGGGCGCCATAAATTCGATTTCATACTCAAGTTCTTTTTGATCCGGCTTTTGGGCCTGCATTCCTTCCTGAAAACAG
>NZ_DIPG01000088.1:0-5775 GCF_002426325.1 Syntrophomonas sp. UBA5494
ATTGCGGATACATTCCGCAATTCAACATTTATCGACAAATCGAGAAACTTCCACGCTTATCAAGCGTGACTGCTGGCGAGAACTTTATTCTCTATTTCGAAAATATTGCAATTTTCGTGCCATTGTATTGTTGTTTAAGATCGCCAATAAAAACGCTCACCTGTACTATTTTGTTTGGAGCGCCATACACAGATGTTTCATTTGTGTTTCAGCTGTTGCGCAACTGTTTCACCTTTGTACACTGTCTCGGCTTCAATACAATGTCTTGGCTTCTGTACACCTGGTGATAATTTCCAAACTCGGGAGAGCCGGCTGTACTGTATTACTTTTGTCCAGAAACCTGACATATTGTTGCATTTTTGTTTCATAACTTGGACGGCAAATTATCCGTATAACATCTTTTCAGCTATGCCTTTTGACGATATTTGGCGAATAAATCTGTAAGGTTAGTATAACTCCCCCTGGCAAAGAAATATTATCCCATACTCTACCGATTGGCACAGGTTGGCGCTGCATCATGGAAGGTCTGGTTTGCGGGGGGCTTGCATTACTGGTCTTTTACTGTACATGCACTGCTCTCCGGGGGGGAGAAAAGCCTTTTGTTTACCGGATTTATTCGGATTCCGAGCCGCACAGTTTTGGCGGTATGGTCGACAGCGCGGCAGACTGTTCCTCCGGGGAAGGCCGGGCGGCTTCTTTTCTCAGGCTTCGCATTTCATAATACATCATGGTGGCCGATAAGCTTACAGCCAGGAAGTCGGCGATGGGAGCCGCCCTCCAGACTCCTTCCACACCCCAGAATCTCGGCAGAATCACCAGCAAAGGTATGAAGAACAAAACCTGCCTGGACAGGCTGAGAACGGCCGCCTGACGGGCCTTGCCAACCGCCTGAAAGTAGGTTGCACTCACAATCTGAAACCCCACCAGCGGTATCAAGGCCATGTAAATCAGCATGGCATGGGTGGTTATTGCGGTCAAGGCCACATCACTTTCGCTAAACAGCCCTACCAGCTGCTCAGGCCAGATATGCAAGGCCAGGTACCCGATCAATGCAATGCCGGTTCCTGCTATTACCGCCAGCTTCCAGGTATCTCCCACCCTTTTGTACTGCCTGGCGCCATAGTTGTATCCAATAATAGGTTGAGCGCCCTGGGCGACCCCCAGTACCGGCATAAATAAGAGGGTGGCAATGCTCATCACTATGCCGATAGCCGATAAGGCCAAATCTCCTCCGTATGCCGTCAGAGTATTATTGAGGATAACCTGTTGGACACTGGCGGCTATCTGCATGGCAAACTGCCCGAAGCCTATAGCCATAATACCCGACAGAATAACCCATCTGGGCCTCAGGTTGACAAGCCGGAGCTTGACCAGGCTCCGTCCGGTAATGAAATAGCCCAAGACCCAGGCAGCCGATATCGCCTGGGCCAGTATGGTGGCAAAAGCAGAGCCCTTCATTCCCCATCCAAAAATAAATATGAATATATAGTTGAAGACGACATTGAAGGCAGCGCCTATGAGCTGCGTGTACATGGCTACTTTAGGGTTGCCTTCGGCGCGGATGAAGTTGTTGGCCCCCAAGCTTATGGAGCCAAATACTGCGCCCAGCATGATGATCTGAGTAAAGTCCATGGCATAAGGAAGGACCTCCGGGCTTGCGCCACAGGCAATCAAGATCGGTTCCGAAAATATAAAGAAGACTCCCGCAGCCAGGGCCGGCAATAAGACCAGCATAGTTATGGCATTGCCCGCTATCTTCTCGGCCTCCTCCTTTTTCCCCTCACCCAGGCGAATCGAAATTAAGGCGGTAGCCCCAACCCCTATAAAAATCGATACAGCCAGCAAGACGATCATGAGCGGGAAGGCCACAGTTGTGGCGGCGATTGCCAGAGAGCCGATCCCACGGCCGACAAAAATCCGGTCTATAACATTGTATAGAGAATTGACCAGCATTCCGACAATAGCCGGCAGAGAAAAGTTCCATAACAACCTGCCTATACTTTTGTCTCGCATTTCCAACGAATGGTCCATCATCATACTCCTTCGAACTTAATATCAGCCCTTAAATTTTGGAGGTAAAATTTACTACATAACGCAGGCTGCTTACAAAGGCATCCATCTCTTCCGGATCAACCCCCGCGAACAAATCAGTCAAGGCTTCACAGTAGGCGTTCATATTCTTCCCCATCTGTTCCAACCCGGTTTGGCTCAGCGACAACAGGACTTTTCTGCGATCATGGGGATCAACCCTGCGTATGATCAAATCCATGGCTTCCATTTGATTGATCAAGGTAGTCAGGCTGCCTTTTTCGATATCCAGCATCTTGCCGATTTCTGTCGCGGTAAGACCATCGTGATGGTATAAAACATTTACGATTTTAAACTGGTTTTTGGGCATCTGCGGACTGCAAGCATGGCGCATCTTAACATAGAACTTCTCATGGAACAATCCCAAAAAGGTCATCATCAAAACCTGGATTTCCCTGGCATTTTGCTGATACATCACGCGCTCCTAAATTCTGTTAGAAATCTTACTGTTAGAAACTATTATAGTTTATTATGAACCCGGCTTGCCGGTCAATGCTTTTCCGGTCAGGGTTTTCAGGCGCAAGGCGAGGGCGAAGTTTCAGCGCCCTCATGCTATGCCTGCACAGCTTGTTGACAAAGTCAACAAGCTGTGCAGAGCGAGCGACGGAAGCGAAGAGCAAGGCATTCAATAGGCCCGCAATTGAGGCGTACAAATAGTACGTTGATTGAGCGGACCTATTGAGCAACGCAGTTATTTGCTTTTGTCGACGGTCTAAACAAGCCTCACCGGCTTGTTCTCGGTGCTGGTGCGAAGCTTAAATGAAGGAAAATGCTGCTAGAGCTGAATCAAGAGAAGACCGGCCAAACACAGGGCAACTCCGATAATGTTCTGCAGGGTTAGCTGCTCCCGGTAAAATACTAAGCCAACCAAGACTAACAGAGCCGCTACTACTACATTGGCTACCCCGGCGGCCAGGCTGATCTTCCATCCCGCCCGATAGGCCAGGAGAAATCCGGCTTCCAAACCAATAATAGAAAAACCCAGTGCGATACTGGCCCAATGAATCTGCTTAAATACGGTTAATACCGAGCCGTAGCCGTGAAAGAAGGGCAAGGCCAAAAGGCAGGCTATGGCGGCTGTAAAGTAGGTTACTACCAGAGTCACCAGGGGATTTATATTCCCTGGAATGGATTTCTGAAAAATATGGTACAGAACGTTGGATACTACGGCGAGAATGATTCCTAAATAGTTCATGGCAGGTCCCTCATGATTTCCAATTTGAGATTCATGGCATTATTGGGATTATAAGAGACCAACCGGTTTTCGTCAATTGTTGCGCCGGGATGATCATTGCACCTGCCTAATCCGTGGAATCTGCAACCGACTGCATGAACTGCCGGACCTTTTGGAAATCCTTTTTTCCAGGCCGTGCTTCCACCCCTGATAAAACATCGATTGCATAAGGGTTGGCTTTCCGTATGATGCTGCGAACATTGGCAGGCTTTAGCCCGCCGGCCAAAAAAACCGGTAATTCAGATTCCTTCTGGACGGTTTTAAAGATTGACAGATCAACGGTTATACCGGTTCCGCCTGGCATTGAAGCCCTATGGGCATCTACCAGCAGGGCACTGACCAGGGTTTCATTTAGAGCACGGGCGGCTGCAGCCGGATCAGGGATTTCGAAAAGGCACTTGCCGTCCATGCCGATGCACAAGGCCTTAATGGCTCTTATACCCATATGGTTTAAACGAACAGCCAGCTCCTCAACTTGCGCCAGTGTCTCCTCATGATGCAATTGAATCATATCAGGCTTTAAAGCCTCTGCGACAGCGAGGATCTTCCCGATTTCCCCGCCGGTAACCACAACGGTTTTTACCGGCGGCGGAACCTGCTTGATAAGCTGCAGGGCTTCCATCCTGTTCAGGTTCCAGGGGACTGCCGCCGGGTAATCCACCACAAACCCCAGATAGCGTGCCCCGGCCCGTACGCAAAACTCTATATCCTCACCATTCATCAGCCCGCATATCTTCACCGCCATCATAGCCTACAACTCCCCGTACCGCTGAGCATAGCGTACATTTCGGCACTGTCCCGGGCTTGCAGGATGGCGGTTCCCACCAGAACAGCATGCGCGCCCGCCGCTGCAGCCCGCTCTACATCGGCAGCAGTAGATATCGCACTTTCACTGACTACCAAAATCCCCGGTTTTATAAGGCCGGCCAGTTTTTCAGTAGTTTCCACATTGCCGTCGTCCATCTCTAATTCCACGATACTACGGTTGTTTATACCTATAACTGTTAAGTCTATTCCCTCCAGGGAAAAAACCTCTTCCTGAGAATGGGTTTCCACCAGGGGCTCCAAACCCAGCTTAAAACACCCCTCTATCAGCTCATACAACTGCTCTCTTTTAAGCATAGCCGCTATCAGCAAGACGGCATGAGCGCCCATAGCCATGCTCTCCCGCAATTGCCAACTCTGGGTGATAAAGTCCTTGCGCAATACCGGGAGACCGGTGGCCTCCGCCACATCAGCCAGCAACCGGGCTGATCCTCCGAAATAATCAGGCTCAGTTACTACTGATAGCGCGGGCGCGCCGGCTTTTGCCAGCTTTTTGGCCAGATTTACCGGGTCGCGCCCTTTGAGCAGGTCGCCTCTTTGAGGCGACCTGGGTTTAATATCGGGGATTACCGGAATCTTGCCATTATGAAAATAATTCCACAGCGCTCTGGAAAATCTGCAATTGGATTTATGAAGCATGGTTACCTCTCTTATTGAATAGACCTGAAATCCTGGGAAGCGCTTATTAGCTGATCCAATTTGGCCTGAGCCAGGCCGCTGTCGATTAATTCTCCCGCCAGTTTGATGCCTCCCTGTAGTGAATCAGCTTTTCCGCCGATATACAAAGCCCCGGCGGCATTCATAACCACAGCCTGGCGGCGCGGCCCCTGGTTTTGCGCTGAAAAAACCTCGCGGATAACAGCGGCATTCACTTCCGGTGTACCGGTCTTAATGTCTTCCAGGGTGCAGCGGGCCAAGCCAAAATCCTCAGGAGAGATCTCGTAACTGCTGATGGTTCCATTTTTAATCTCGTTGACGCGGGTTTTACCCAGCAGGGATATCTCATCAAGACCGTCTAATCCATGTACGAATAAAGCCCGTTTATAGCCTAAAGACAAAGCTATCCGGGACACAGTGTCAAGCAGCTCCGGTTTATAAACCCCCAGGATATGACGCGTAGCCCGGGCAGGATTGATCAGTGGACCGATGATAGTGTAAAAAATGGTCTTTATCCCCAGTGCTTGTTCAGGCGGCAGGACTTTATGCATCACCGGGTGGAACAGAGGGGCATAGATAAAAGCGATGCCGACTTCTTCAATGAGTTTTTCCACCGCCCGGGGGGATAAATTGATTTCTACGCCCAGGGCTTCCAAAACGTCAGCACTTCCTGACAAGCTGGAAATCGAGCGGCTGCCATGCTTGGCCACCGGAATGCCTGCAGCAGCCGCAACCAGGGCTACAGCAGTGGATATGTTGAAAGTGCTCAATCCCCCGCCGGTTCCGCAGGTATCCATGAGTTCATCTTCCACCCGGGGGGCAATCCCTTTGCAATGATCCCGCATGGCCTGAGCTATAGCCGTGATTTCTGTAAGCGTGGGGCCCTTCATAAGCAATGCCACCTGAAAACCGGCGATCTGCACGTCACTCAGTTCGTCTTTGTCGATGGCCACGATTAAGCCGTAGGCTTC
>NZ_DIPG01000088.1:6113-6240 GCF_002426325.1 Syntrophomonas sp. UBA5494
AGCTCTGCCAGGCCATATGCGCCTGCAACCCTTTATCCAGACTAAAAACTCATGACTCGGAGATGGCCTTTTTCATCGCGCGAACATAACTGGAAACATGAGGAATACAATCCATTCCATATTGCTC
>NZ_DIPG01000065.1:0-8826 GCF_002426325.1 Syntrophomonas sp. UBA5494
CTGAACGAGGCCACTGAAGCCCTTGATTATATGAGATCAGGAAAGGGCATTAAACCTGTCATTGATTTGACTAGGAGTTAGTGCGGCAGATGGCAGTGATTTCTCGTTATAAATACGATATTGGCTAAATTGACCCATTCTTTACTCGGTGAAAAACAGTCGAATAATTGGTATATTTGTAGAAGAATAACACGGCAACTTAACCGAAATAGGCAGCTGAGTTTCCTCAAGCAGGCAGCATTTTACATGTGAAGGTGTGGTTGAATTAGCAATGGCCCAAGGGAAGCTTGCCTGTCCTACATAAGCGTAATGAATGTTTCTTATAGGAGGAACGGAACATGAGAAAAATAACTGTGGTACTCCTGGCGATGTTAATGTTATTTGTAAGCGCAGGGTGTGGACCCAAAGTGGATGATGGCGATAAAGTAATTAAACTCAGAATGACTTCAAGTCTTTCCGAATCAGGGATTTACAGCCAGGGTATGAAAGCCTGGGCTGCAGAACTTGCCAAACGCACTAACGGGCAGGTCATCGTTGATCAAATGACCTGGAGCGGAACCATTGTCAAAGCCGACAATAACCTGGAAGGTATTAGAGACGGGCTGGTGGATATAGCCTTCATCTCCGCTACCAATCACCCGACCAAAACACCGTTGACAACGGCTCTTATTCCCTCCTTTTCAAGTGATTTTTCCGGAGCGGGAGCTGCCCAGAAAGAACTGTGGAACACCGTACCCGAGTTAAAAGCAGAATGGGCCAAATATAAAGTGGTACCAGTAGCCTGGTTCAACGGTTATGGCGCCAATCTATACACCAATTTCAACGTTGATCCTGATGCGCCCCAACCTCTTGCCAATCAAAAATTGTTTGCCACCGGAGCCCAGGCCCCGGTCTTTGTCAAGAACCTGGGAGGAATACCGATCACCATGCCTTCAGGGGATATCTTTGTCGCCATGCAGAAGGGTACGATTAACGGGATAGCCGGCATAGCTCCCTTTGCCTTGAGCAGCAACAAGTTCGGCGAGGTCACCAGCCAGGTCGTCGACTACCGCTACACCGGCAATTCCATGTGGACCGGTATTGCCTTTAACCAGGATGTATATAACAGTTTGCCTGACAGCGCCAAAAAAGTAATAGAAGAGATCGCTGATATACCGGCCCAGGTCTGTGATGAAGCTTTCAAACAGCAAAGCATGGCCGGTTACAAGATTGTTAAAGATAAAGGCGGGACCTTGATACAGCTAACCCCGGAACAGGCCGACAAATGGCAAAAGATTATCAACCCGGAAGCCCTGTGGGAAGCAAATCTCAAAGCTGCCGAAGCCGCTGGATATAAGAATGTCCGCGAACTGTTGGCGAGGGAGATCCAGATCATGAAGGACTATGCGGCTCAGAATCCCCATAAAACTATGCTGGAGCAGTTCCTGGAAAAAAATCAATAAAGCCCGTTAAACACCTTCTCTTTTGTAGTACGAACAGGGGAGGTGTTTTATGTGATAACCCCCAGTGGTTTGGAATGAACGAAACACTGTAAATAATGTGGCTAGCCTGATTGAGGAGGTATGCATATGGAGGCCATCCGTTTGGCCAAGAACGCTTTTGATAAGCTGATAAAAGTGTGTGCCATTATATCAACCGTATCCATCGTGATTATTATGCTGCTGAATGTCGTTGATACAGTTTTCAGGTGGGTTGAGATTCCGGCGTACGGGATATTCGAGCTAAATGGCCTGTTGGTAGGCATCAACTTATTTTTGGGACTTGCGCTGGTGCAGAAAGACAGAAAACACCTTAGTGTCAATATCCTGGGCAAATATACGGCGAAATGGTTAAGGTTTATTCGCAGTTTTGTGCCTTTAACCCTGGGTGCGGTGTTTTTTGGCTGGTTAACCTACATTTGCTGGGGCAAGTTATTTGAAGCCATTGCAAGCGGTGAAGTGATCCAAGGTCTGGTGCACTTTCCCCTGTGGCCCTTGAAGAGCGCCTTTGCCTTTGGAATATTGCTGTTAACCATTCAGCTGATCATCGACTTGATCTTGGAAATCCATAAATGGCGTCATCCTGCTGCGGAAATAACGGATGGGGCAACATCATAAGAAATGGAGGTTAAATCACTATGGGTACGGCAGTCATTGGACTAATTATAGTGGTAACTCTTATTTTATTGGGAATACCCATAGCCCTCTCGCTGTTTGTCGTCGGCTTTGGCGGAATATGGTACCTTACCAGCTTCCATACAGCATCGTCGGCGATACATTATACGCCCTTGGGATCGCTGGTAGGCAGTGACCTGGCTTCGTTGCCGCTTTTCATGATGATCGGAGCATTTGCTCTGACCTCAGGAGTAGCATCTGCCGGCTACAAAACAGCCCGCACCTGGCTGGGCAGACTTCCGGGAGGTCTGGGGGTAGCTACTATCGCTGCGTCGGCGGCTTTTTGCTGCTGCTCCGGTTCCAGTGTGGCCTCGGCCATGACCATGGGAAAACTGTCCATAAAGGAAATGCAGGAAAATAAATACGATGACGGCCTGGCCGCCGGGGTATGCGGAGCGGGGGGACTCCTGGCCACCATGATTCCGCCCAGCGGCGCCATGGTGCTGTACGGGCTGGTCAGCGGCGAATCCATCTCCCAGCTGCTGGTGGCAGGATTTGTGCCAGCCCTTATCATTCTGGCAGGTTTTATCAGCATCATTGTTGGAACGGCCTTGCTCTTTCCCGATAAAGCGCCTTTAGTCAGACAGAAATTTTCCTGGAGGGAAAAATTCCGTTCTTTGCCTAATGCATTGGGAATCATAGCCATATTCGCAACCATTTTTATCGGTCTCTTTACCGGCGCTTTTACGCCCACCCAGGCGGCCGCCTGGGGCGCTCTGATCGCTCTGGTTCTGCTCATCTTAAAGGGCAGAGAAGGCCTCTGGGACAGATTTAAAACCGCCTGCATCGAAAGCGCCGAAGTCAATGTGTCCATCCTCTTTCTGATGCTGGGCGCATATGTATTCTCCAATTTCCTGGTAATAGCCGGACTTCCCCAGGCCATTCAAGCCACTGTTACCGGCCTGAATATTGCTCCCATTTTAATCATCATCGCCATACTCCTTTCTTATGTCTTTCTGGGGATGTTCCTCGAAAGTGTTACGATGATGCTAATCACCATCCCGATATACTATCCCATCGTAGTAGGCCTGGGCTTCAGCGGCATCTGGTTCGGAGTCATCGTAATGGCTATGGTTGAAATCGGCATGCTGACTCCGCCTTTTGGGATCGTCGCTTTTGCCATAAAGTCTGTGGCGCCGGATATTGATGTAATGAGAATATTCAAGGGGGTCATACCCTTTGCTTTGGCAGAACTGGCGGTGGTGTTTCTGCTGCTGGCTTTCCCGCAAATCTGCCTGTGGCTGCCCTCGCTGATGAAATGACCTGTTAATGCCGCTAGTTAGGCTATTTGTGGCGCCCGGGAAGATAAACCCGGGCGCCACTTTTGGGTGGTTATAATCTAAGCCGGCGATAGCTAAACTAAACGGCAAGTCCCGGTGGGGGAGGGTAGTATTGTTTCCGCCCTATGGAGACTTGATGGATCCTGGACAAATCATGCCTGAAGCTGCAGCGGCAGACTGTTGATGCGCATAGAGCCCGAGGTCTGCTCTAATCGGGCTGATATAAGCATCCGGGTGAGGTTTTTCCTATTATGATCATGTGGATGGGGGATAATTGCACAGCTGGGGCGGTGCATCCCTACAAGAAGAATGCCCACAGATAAAGCGAAGCAATGACCACTGACAGCAACATCAACGGAAAAGCTATTTTCATGTAGCCCAGAAAAGTTATGGGGCAGCCATGACGTTCGGCTATACCGGAAACGATCACATTGGCCGAAGCCCCGATGATAGTGCCGTTTCCACCCAGGCAAGCCCCCAACGATAAAGCCCACCACAGGGGCTCTACTGACATGTGACCTATTATTCCGATTTCTTTGATTAATGGAATGAAGGTGGCTACAAACGGTATATTATCTATAAAAGCCGAGGCGACGGCAGAAAACCAGAGCACTAAAAAGGTAATACCAGCAGCAATACGGCGCCAAACAGAGCAATAATGGTGCGATGTATCTTCTCTGATATTATTACGGCGTAAACCACCACAAAAAGAATGCCTGCAAACCATACCTGCCAGTCCATGATTCATTAATTGATCCCAGGGTTCTTATAGCCAGCACTTTCTTGCTGATAAGGGGGGAGTAAATACGCTGGGCGGTTTTCTTTACCGGATCAAAATAATGGATAAAACCCTTGCGTATGATGGGACCGTACAGATCAACTGTTACTGCCACCTCATCCAGAGCTTCTATTTGGTGAATCCCGGCGTCTAAAGGCAAGATGAAAGATGTTTCACCTGGAGAAAGAATAGTGTCAGAAATTTGCCTCACTTCCGCATAGGGCGGATTCATGCCGTCATCCATCCGTGCAAACTTTCTTTCCTTGATTTGATGAATTATGGGCCCGAATATGTCCCATACTCCATGGTCATGAACCGGGTAAACCTGGCCGGGTTCCCATATGTATGCCCGGATGGAGAACCCCTTATCAGGGCTGATGTATAATTGAATACTATTAATATCAATAGTCTGCCGCTGCAGCTTTAAAAATTGTTCGTCCAATACCAGCCGGGTCATCATGGAACGAAACCATTCCGGACTGCTGATCAGTTCATGCAAACTATTCCGTCCTTCTTCCAGGATACGGGGCCACTCGGGTTTTTCGTCAAGCAAGGATTTAATTCGTTTAATAAAACGTTCCAGCTCATTAATCGCCATATTATTTCACCTGCCTCTTTTCAATATTAATTTTTAATAAGCAATTATTGTACCCAATAAGCCATCCATTTTGTCTTGCCGGTTTAAAAGTATGCCTTGGCGAAGCTATCAGCATATGCCGGATAGTTTTCATTCATTTGAATCATTCATACTTCGAATGGCATCGTTGACAATTTCGAGCAGATGAGAGCAGCCTTCCGATCCGCCAATCAGGAGTCTGATTTGCTGCTTGTTCATTTCCGTCAGGTTGTGGCCTACTAAATCCTGCAATCTTATCGCGCTGTTTTTACAGATCTCACCGGGCATGCGGATAAAATCCGCGCTCACATCCAAGACAACATTACCGGGGTCTAATGTCAGGTGGATATTTATCTCGTGATATGTATCGATAAATGTGCCGTATAGCATCTTTTTATGATTGTTCTTATGCCCATGTATTACCCGGCTGCGATTAAACAGGTTATAGTCGCGGGGATTGACTGACCACAAAGACGGACCGTCCTTGCGGTGAGTAAAGGTATAACAGGTATTGTCATTAAGAGCGCACCAGTAGTCCACATAAGAACTCAGGTCCGGATAACCGCGTTCCGCATAAATGAAAGATTCAACCTGAATGATGCCCTTTACGCATTCTACCAACAGATTTTGGGCCATTGGATGATCGGGCCCGATCTTATCCTTAATCTTCCTGCCGCTATGCACATAGGCTTCCATTCCCACTAATTGCGGGAATTCCGAATAACCGGTCTTTTCGTGGAGCGAGCGGTACATCTCCAGGCCGGCCCCGATTATCCGCAATTCCCGGGTATCCGTGGAAACCCAGGCTGAGGCCTCTTCAAAGGTGCTCAAATGATAACATTGAGAATGTAAATTGCCATTTTTAAGCTTGCTTACACTCATGCTTTGAACCAGGTTAAAGTTTTCAGCCATTGGTTGCCCCTCATTTCTTTTTGTTTTCTACAACTACACCCGATGCAGGATAGGATCAATAGTTTTGCGAAGTTAATGCTGTGACAGCCCTATTTTTATATGCATTGGTTGCTAAGCCCGTCATATCCCATTATGTCTTTTGAAGAACCCCGGGGAGCTCATTACTCTGTAACTTCATTTAATGAAGTCTTAACGCAAATTCCATGCCAACTGATATACAGCTTGGGCTGCAAGCAATAAAGTTGTATATAGTGGGCTTAAGCTTACTTTAGCCGCTTCAATTTAATACAGATGCCCGCAGTTTGCAGTTGGAAAATGTATCTCCGATTGTAGGGAAGATGTCCGCTATACTGTACATCGGCCCGGGCTAAACTGTAACGCACAATAATTTATTTCTCTCGGTTTTCCGGATTTTTACCGGGGTTTCGAAACTGTTGATTGCTCATCTTTTTATGTATGTTGGTATGTTATTTGCATTATTTTGATCTCACAAACCACGGTAGGCCTCTGACATCCTGCCTTTCACGAAAAAATCGGCAACGAAGCCAAACAGCGGAACCATATTCCGCAATTTATAAAAGTGGCGGGTAAAAGGCTGTTTGTTTAGAGGCGGATGAGGGCCTGTTTGAGCCCCCACCTGACAAAGGAGCGTTAAAAATGATTGCAGACTACAAGCATGAGATTCTTAATCAGGATTATAAGACCATTAGCGGGCACTACGCCCACATCCAGGAGGTGCGTTTGCCGTTCCACGGGCGGGAAGTCTTATACATTGTCGGTTATGGCGAGATTGACACCTCCTGCTGCGGCACCGGGAAATTTATGTATGCTTTGGTGGCCGGCTTTATCATAAACTGGCGTGGTCTTAATAAGGACGGCTCGGTGGTATCTCGAGTGGAACTCATTCGTGATGAGACTTTGCAGACAGAACTTGAAGAAATGATCGGGCAGAAGGAAATCGTTAATCAGGTTAACTTCCTATAATCCATAAGAAATTTGTTTACCGTCCGATATCCTGGAAGTTGTCCTGTATAAAATACATCTGCTTTGTGGCGGGTTTCGGCAAAACATAAATTACTCTGTGATATAAATTCATTTATTCGCCAATGAACAAAGATTTTTTAGGAGATCGTTATACCGAGCCATGATGGCATAATAATTGCACTTTACAATGAAGATACCGGCTTATACAGGTTATCTTTGTTATTCCCTGATGAATGCGCCCGCACAATAAGAATTTAAGGAAGTGAATTAATAGTGAATTTAGCTGAAGAGTATAAAAGTAAACTGATCACTGCCGACCAGGCAGCCAGGCTGGTTAAGTCGGGCGATTGGGTGCAATACGGTGAATTCGTGCAACAGCCCCGAGATTGTGACGCCGCACTGGCCGGACGCAAGGATGAACTGACTGACGTCAACATTACAACTACCACCATCATGATGGTACCGGAAGTCGTCAAAGTCGATCCTGAAAGGAAGCACTTCATTTTACACGATTGGCACCTTTCAGGCATATCCAGAAAACTTACGGACCAGAATCTGTGCTACTATATTCCCTTCAATTATGGCGAAGCAGAGATGTTGATCGCCATGCGGAATATAGATGTCACCTTTCAGCCCGTTGCCTCTATGGACAGTCACGGTTTTTTTAATTTCAGCACGTCTAATTCCACAGCTTCATACACCACCAAAAAAGCAAAAATTGTGGTTGTGGAAGTGAACAGCTCCAGCCCCATCTGCTTGGGAGGCAGTAATGAAGGCATTCATATCTCCGATGTTGACTACATTGTGGAAAGCAGCACCAATCCCCCTTTAGGAACCCTGCCCGAACTGCCGGTAAGCGAGGTTGATATCAAAATAGCCAACCTGGTTATGGAAGAGATGAGCGACGGGGCCTGCATTCAGCTGGGTATCGGAGCTATGCCCAACACTGTGGGAGCCCTGATCGCCCAGTCCGATTTAAAGGATCTGGGGGTCCACACCGAAATGCTGGTCGATTCCTTTGTGGACATGTATGAGGCAGGCAAGATAACCGGTAAGAGGAAGCAACTGGATGTAGGAAAAATCGCTTATGCGTTTGCTATGGGAACTGAAAAACTCTATAATTTTTTAGACCACAATCCGGTTTGTGCCAGCTATCCGGTGAGTTATTGCAACAACCCGTTCATCATTGCCCAGCAGGATAACTTTGTGGCTATTAACAACTGTTTGGAAGTGGATTTATACGGGCAGGTGGGCTCCGAAGCATCAGCCGGCCGCCAGATATCCGGTACCGGCGGGCAATTGGACTATATTTACGGAGCCTTCAGATCAAAAAACGGCAAGCCGATTATTGCCCTGAGCTCTACCATGAAAAATCCTGACGGAACAATTTCATCCCGGATCACCCCGGGGTTGGGTCCTGGCACTGTAGTGAGCGTTCCTCGCTCGGTGGCTTCTTATATAATCACGGAATTTGGAACATTCAATCTAAAAGGCAAGCCTACCTGGGAAAGGGCTGCAGGCTTAATTAACATCGCCCATCCGGATTTTAGAGACCCATTGATTAAAGAGGCTGAAAAACTAAAAATTTGGCGCAGAACCAACCGGATTTAGCCTTTTATTAATACATCCCCTTTAATATTGAGAGGAGATCATTTATGAACGAAGTGGTAATCAAGTGATGGCGTCTAAAAATAATTTATACAGTGCTGTGATAGCATCTGGTATGAGGAGGGGTGCCGCGGAAGAATATTCATTTGACCATGAACACGGCTGTTGGGTAAAAAACAGCCTTTAGGTCACCTATGGCTGTTGAGCCGGATTCCAGAGGGTTGGTACAGCCATAATACTGATCACAAACTGTAATGCTCTGGAGAATGTCAATTATCACCCATAAGGAAAGAAGGTTTGAAAAAACGTGTGTCACGATTTAAAACAAGTAGTTAATAAGGTATTATTGAGCGGGTTTTTAGGGGCGGCGGCAGTGCTGACGACGCCGGCCTTGGCCCTGGCCAGCGAAGCGGATCTGATCCTGCCCGAGTTTGCCGCCAATCATCACAGCCTCCTGGTATATGGCATCTTAATCTGCGTGCTGGGGATGGTCTT
>NZ_DIPG01000064.1:0-12257 GCF_002426325.1 Syntrophomonas sp. UBA5494
TCTGCCAAAAGGCAGTATCTATTGAACCACATGAAGAAGAGATTCAGGTGCAATTAATGGAAAATTTGATCCGTGTAGGGAAAATTAGAGAAGCAAAAGATTTCTATGAGAAAACTGTCAGTATCCTGGAAAAGGAATTTGGTATTCAACCAACTTCCGAATTGCAAAGAATAGCGCAATTGCTCAAATCAGAATATGTACAGATCAAGACCGGCAGCAAAGTCATATCTCAAATTTTGATGAACGACGCAATGAATGGGGCCTTTTTCTGTGATTATAGAGACTTCTATACCATATATGTATTAGAAAAAAGAAAATGTGAAAGATCAGGAAATGCACTTTGCCCAGTTTACGTTGAATTTGAAAACGAAAAGAATGTTTTTAAATCGAATGCCTATAAAAATTCAGCCATAAAGGCATTTAAAGAAACTCTGGTCAACGGTTTAAGAAAAGGGGACATGGTCAGCTTAATTAATAAAACACGGTTTTTAATTTTACTGAACAATACCGAATATCAGATCGTGAAGATGGTAATGGATAGAATCATTGACCGATTTCATAAAAGTGCTTTTAAAGATATTATCCTGGAGATAGAAGTTTGTCCTTCATTACCTAAGCCGAAAAGCAAGTGATACGTTATCGCCTTGATATTCCCATCGATTAGGTGGCTTAAAACCGCCCTCCCATTCTTAATCAAACTTTACCACACATAAAAACCGATCAATAATGTTTCCTTATGGCATCAATGCTTCTAAAACTGTATAAAATTTGCTGGGGTTCAAGGACAAATCTTGAACTTCATTTCTTGAATCAGTCGGCCCATGGTTTAGCAGGCAGGATGCAGGCCTAATAAGTGTGATTGAACTGTGAGTAATATATGGTAATTTTAGATCAACACATAGCATTGGGTGGGGATCAGATGAAAAAACATAACAAAGAGTCCATATACGACAGAGAACAGTCTGATAAAGAGCCAAAGGATAGGACCTTTATTGTTAAGGTTAAATATAATCAAAACTATAGCATGCAAGGTTCTATTCAGTGGATCGAGAAAGGTAAAATCGTCAATTTCCGTAGTGAGATGGAGTTGCTTTCCCTTTTAAGTGAATCTATAAACAATAAGGAAATCAGAAGTTGGGAGGATGATCATTCAATATTATTGATAGTAAAAGATGAGACTTCGTAAGGCTGTTGGCTTATAAGAGGGGATGCGATGAAGCGTGTTTTTATTTGGGCACTTTAAACACGATTGAGCAAGTAGTGCAACCGGCCTTTTCTTTATTTACATTAAGGCAAATAAGGAGAGGAGCGATACATAATGTCAAAGAAGTTATCTAAACAGCTTGAGAACAGGCAAAGAAATTGGGAAAAGAATCAGGCTAGAAAAAGAAGGCTACTGACACAGTTTTTACTGGGTGCACTTGTTGCTTCAAGAGTTTTTACGCCTGGTCTGGCCGCTGCGGATAATGAAATACCTGATATACAGATTCCTGCCGCGATATATAGCTATACATCGGACGATGACACAGATGCCGACGCAGACGCTGATGATGTTACCGCGATATATAGCGATGCCTCGGACGATGACACAGATGCTGACGCTGATGCAGACGCTGATGCTGATGCAGACGCTGATGCTGATGCAGACGCTGATGCTGACGCAGACGCCGATGCAGATGCCGACGCTGATGCTGACGCCGATGCTAAAGAACTGTTGAAGTTTAATGGTTTTCTCGATTTTTTCCTGAGCTCATATGATTTTGTGGGACCGGCAGTATTTGAAGGAAATGACAATAAAAATGATAGTGATTTTAAAGATGCTATCTGGGAATTTTTATTGACTAATAACATTGTGGATAATAGTGTGAATCAAGAGGAATTTTTTACTGCTTTTTTCAATGGCCAGTATAAAATAGAAAACGATCTGCCTCCGATAAATAAGGGTGACGGAACATTTACCCTTACTGTTTCTAGTAAGATGGCTGGGGCGACGATTGTTGTTGTAAAAGCTGGTAACGGCGGACATATATATTATTTTGAAAACGGTCTGCAGGTGGGTGAAAGCTACATTCTTCAAACAGCTATAAATAATGGTGGAAATTATGCAGGCATTAGCCATCTGAGTTTCTATGAGTTTGAAGACGATGATGACTCTGACGCCGATGCCGATAGTGACTCGGACTCCGATAGCGATGCAGACGCAGACGCCGATGCCGACGCTGATGCTGATGCCGACGCCGATGCCGACGCCGATGCCGATGCCGACGCCGATGCAGACGCCGATGCCGATGCAGACGCAGATGCCGATGCCGACGCTGACGCCGATGCCGATGCAGACGCCGATGCAGACGCTGATGCTGATGCTGACGCCGATGCAGACGCTGATGCTGATGCGGATGCTGACGCCGATGCAGACGCTGACGCCGATGCAGACGCTGACGCTGATGCTGATGCAGATGCTGACGCCGACGCCGACGCCGATGCCGATGCCGACGCTGATGCTGACGCCGATGCCGATGCAGACGCCGATGCCGACGCAGACGCCGATGCAGACGCTGACGCGGATGCCGATGCCGATGCCGACTCAGATTCTGACAGTGACTCGGATTCCGATAGTGATTCAGATTCCGATAGTGATTCAGATTCCGATAGTGATTCAGACTCCGACAGTGATTCAGACTCCGACAGCGATTCAGACTCTGATAGTGATTCTGACTCCGACAGCGACTCCGATTCCGATAGTGACTCTGACAGTGACGCAGACGCAGACGCCGATGCCGACGCTGATATCGATGGGGATGTTGATATACCGGATGAGGAAGTACCCTTAGGGGACGTGGATCCCGTTGGAGAGTTGCCGAAAACAGGTGCTGCAGGCAGTCTGCTGTCTTTGGCCGGACTGGGGATGCTTCTAGCCGGGCTGGGATTAAGAAGAAACACCAATAAGAAAGAATAGTTATCTGCTTAAGATCGGATCATAGCGGATTTATCAACGGAGCCTGATTCTTTATAATAGAATCAGGCTCTGTTTTGGTGAACCCTGTTTTATTGCCCGGGGGGCCAGAAGTTGCTGAAGAAAAGAACTTAATTCATGCTGCTTCCGAGGCGATAAATAAAATAAAGGCAGAAAGGAATATTTTCCATGCATTTTAATAACCCCGAAGCTATTGCTCTGAAAGCCAGGCTTGATCAACTGAAACAGAGGATCCTTGGGCAGGCAGAAGCAGTAACAGGTAATATGAAATTACATTTTGATAAAGATCCGAGGTATATTGTTTTTCTGTCTTTTAGTGATGGCAAGTCGCGTGCCTACGTATGTAATGGCATCGGCAATTCCATTGAATCGAGCTGGAAAAATGCAGTAAATAACATGAATAAAAAAGTGAAAAAGCTGAATCTGCAGCCTTTGTGGGTAAAAGCGGATCTGGTCAAAGATATTCAAGAGTATTCATTTGATGCCTTTATCGAGTATGTTTCCAGCATTAAGACTAATTATTTCAGAGAAGGCATCGCCCTGGATGAGATGTTCAATCTGGCTTTTTTAGAACAGGAAGTCAATGCCAATGTATTTATCTACGGCAATAAAGAATCCCCTAAAAAACAAATTTCCTGGAAGAATATCATGGCCCATATCAGATATAAACTGGGGCTTAAATTAGAATTAGATGAAAATTCCTGCAAGAAAGTATGGTTATTTTCAACGACTGGGTTTTTCCATGATGGAACTGATTGCTACCATCTGAATCATGATTGGCTCAACAATGGCCGCCGCGTCATAGAGGTTATTGATGAAGGCTTGCTGCGGTCAGTAATCGAAAAATCCTCAGGCTATTTGGCTGATCAAGTTGACGATTCAGGCAAGTTCCGTTATGGGTATTTTCCCTGTTTTAATAAGGAGATCCCAGGTTATAATACCCTGCGCCATGCCAGCACCACTTATTCTATGATTGAAGCATTTGAGATCACTAAAGATGAAAGACTAGGGCAGGCCATCATCTTGGCCCTGGATTATTTGGCCAATGAAGGGATAGAGTTGTTGGAGGGTGAAGATGGGGTTACCCGGGCATTCGTGGTGGAACGTACCAGTGACAACGAAATAAAGCTGGGTGCCAATGCAACCGCTATTCTGGCCTTTTCCAAGTATACCGCCGTGTTCGATGACCGTAGGTATGTTCAGCTGATGAAGCAGCTGGCTGAGGGCATCAGCTATTTTCAAGATAAACAAGAGGGATCCTACGTCCATGTTTTGAATTTTCCCGATCTTTCCATTAAGGAAAAATTCCGCACCGTATACTACAACGGCGAAGCGGCTTTTGCTTTGATGAGGTTGTATGACATAGATAAAAATGAGCGCTGGCTCAATATGGTGGAATTAGCCTTTGAATATTTTATCAACAACGAGTACTGGCGCCAAAAGGACCATTGGCTCAGCTATTGCTCCAATGAGCTGTTTAAACACAGGGCGGAGAAAAAGTACATAGAATTCAACCTGAAAAATGCCAGTGGTATTTTGGACTTTTGCTTAAGCAGGGAAACCACCTATCCAACCTTATTGGAATTATTAATGGCTACCTACAGCATGATAGAAAAAATGAAAACAGACCAGTACTGCCTGGAACTGTTGGATTCTTTTGATCAAGAGAAACTGATGGCCGCCATTGAACATCGTGTGGAACATCAGTTGAATGGCTTGTATTTCCCGGAGGTGGCCATGTACTATAAAGCGCCCCAAAACATACTATGGGCCTTTTACATCCGGCATCATTCTTTCCGGTCCAGAATCGATGATATCGAGCACAACATTTCCGGATACTGCAGTTATTTAAAGCAGATCGTTATCCCTGCAGGGCAGAATTGAATGATGAATATGCACGCTTGAGCCTGGTGCTCTTTAAAGGCATTTGTTACAGGAGTGGATACCATGCATAAAGGATGGTCTAAAAACGAGCTGACCGATATTATTGGTGGAAAATGGATCGTGGAGCCTACAGATGATTGGCACTGTTGGAATCTGGCAGTTTCGTCCAGCGGCTGCGTGGGCCAGGGTAATTTATTTGTTGCCATCGATAAAAATAGATGGCTTCAGGGCACAGGTAACATGGGGGTTTATGCGGAGTGGACCGATACCCATACCAACTTGCCCAACTATCAGCACAAAATTGTCGGTGCCATAGTAGAACGACATATAAAAGGTCTGGATCCCTCCATCCCCCAGCTGCTAGTGGAGAACTCTTATGATGTGATCAAAAAGTTAGGTTTAGCTGCACGCGATGCATATTCGGGAAAAATCATTGCGATTACTGGCACTTCGGGAAAATCTTCCACCAAGATGATGGTTGAGCATCTGCTGAAGGGAAAAGGCACGGTCGAGTCTACCCATGGAAATCACAACTCCAGGACGGGTGTGGCCCTGACTTTGGGAAAGTGCGTTACACAGCCCGATTTTATAGTAATTGAGGTAGCTATTTCTGCATTATGGATGCGTTCGGGAGGCATTTGTAAACTTGCTCGTCCCCATGTTGCGGTTGTAACCGAAATTGCTCTGGGACAAACCGGTGGAAATGTGAAGACGGTTCGGGAAACAGCCAGAATGAAGGCTCGTATTGCCCAGGGCATCCAACCTGGAGGAATAGCGGTATTAAACCGTGATATGCCGGAGTTCGATCTGGCAAAATCTGAGGTTATAGCTTACGGAGCCAATGTAATTAGTTACGGATTTCATGAAGACGCTGATTTTCGGGTGGTTGAATGGCGGCCGGTGGATGATGGTTCCTGGGTCAGGGCGGTTATTGGCGATCAGCACATCAGGTATCATTTACCGGCCCTGGGAAGGGGAATGGTCTCTAATTCACTGGCTGCTCTCGCTGCGGTGCATGCGCTGGGAATCGATCCCGCTGAGGCGGCGGATCGTTTACAAACGATTCATTTAAAGGAATCCGTTTTGGAACCACTCAGCGCAGAATTGCCCAAAGGCGGCACGGCATACATACTCGATGACAGTTACAATGCAACAGTCGCTTCAATGCTGGCTGCTTTTGAGGTCTTTAAAGTAAATGCGGCTCAACATAAGGGTAAAAAAATCTGTATTTTGGGGAGGCTTGTAAACTTAGGGGACAGCGCCGGGGCAATCCACAAAAAACTGGCCCGACCTCTGATTGATACAGGAGCTGACTTGGTATTTCTGTATGGAGATGAAATGAGATATTTGGTTGAAGAATTACCGGAAAAAATGGTAGCGGGCTTCTATACTGACATTAAGACCTGTGCAAGGGATGCGGCCAGCATACTGGAACCCGATGATTATGTTCTGCTGAAAGGGTCTCGCCGGGCCAATGATTTCGGCCAGATTCGATCCAGTTTATTGTCGGCAATACAAAGGCAGCATGAGCTGCCGCCATTCACCCCCGGAAAGAGGGGGCTCTTATCCAACTCTAGGTATGGGCTGCAGGCAGTCGATGCGGAAAGCGGAGAGACGCTTCTAAGTGCAGGAAACACTCATATTCAAGTGAACCGCGGTCTGGGCAGTTTGTTGCTGCTGGCATTGTTGCTGGAGAATATCGCCAGGGGGAAAATGAAATTAAATGAGTATGTAACCATAAATTCTTCATCGGCCAGAGAGGCAAAAGCGTCTGCCGCAATCGGTTTTGAAGAAGGGGAACAGGTATCGCTTTATACATTGTTGAGCTTATTAGTCTGCCGGAATTCGCCAGACGTGGCATTGGCATTAGCAGAAACCATGTCGGATAAGACTTCGGAAGCCTTAAAATCTTTAAAAAATTTGGCCCGGCAGCTGAATTTGAGTGCCAGTGCCGTCGAAAATATCAGCGGCAGGCCTACAACTAAACCGCAGTACTTTACTGTAACAGATCTGAGCAAAGTGGGAAGATATTTCTTTTCTTTGCCTCCCCAATATTCAAAAATCCTCAACACAACTATGGTGGAATACAAAGGCAGGTTGTTTAATTCCACCAGCAACCTGGTGGCCAGCGGAAAAATATATGGCGGTTTCCTTTTCGGGCCGAGCAATGGGGAAGGAACTGTCTTGACTTATATAGGGGGAAGAAAAGTCGTAATCTCAGTGTGTGGCGCCAGGGATAGTTTTCAGCGCGATTACTTGCTTGCCGAAGCCATAGACCGGCTTGCAGGGACGGGGGACAGGGCGGATAATCCGATGATCAGAAGGGGATTCAACCTCCCGGTTGAACAGCCATCTATTATTCAGTTTATTGGTGATACCTATTTCGGGGAGGATTATACCATCAAACGCCAAAGAAGAGGAGAAGAAGATGCACTTACAAAGTATGGCTATGATTATTCTTTTGAAGTATTGCAACCTTTCCTGGCCCAGGGAAGTCTGAATATCGCTAATTTTGAAGGCGTGCTCACTGATTTAACTGCTTCGCCCCTGAAAGGCATCAAGCCATTTGTATTAGGCGGGAGGATTCAAGAAAGCATCCGTTCTTTAAAGAACAATCATATTCATGCTGTGACTTTAGGCAATAACCACGCCATGGATTATGGTTCACATGGACTTAAATCAACCCTCCAGGCCTTCAATGAAGGAGATATTCCATCGGCAGGGGCGGGATTAACAGGCAGAGATGCCAGCGAACCACTGCGAATTAGCATTGGAGATGGTGAAATTGTCATATATAGCGGCTATTGGTACCGACGCCCGGCACATTATGAATTTGAATCATATGCTATGGGTAATCAACCTGGCGTAGCTTGCCTGAACGGCGAGCTGATGGAGAGGATCGCCAAAGACAAACGCACTAAGTCCTCTCAAGCCTTTACCATTTTAGTTGCCCATTGGGGCACGGATTACGGACCGATACTGAAAGAACAAATGAATTATGCCAAAACATTTATGGATTGCGGGGCTGATCTGATTATCGGCCATGGTGCACATTTGATGCAGGGAATTCAACAAATAAACGGTAAATGGGTGCTCTATAGCATCGGAAATGGCGTCTTTAACAGTAATGGAGAGTACCAACAGAGAAAGATGCCGCCGTATAGTTATTTGCTGCAGCTAAGAATTCAGGAAAAAGGCGAAAAGTGCATTCGGCTTTATCCAATATTTACTGATAATTTAAAAACATTTTGGCAGCCTCGTTTTGTTACTGAAGAGGAATTCAGAGATGTAATTGCATATCAGACGCAGTTGGGTACACCCATTGATCAGTTTGATATCGGAATGGATGCATATGGTTATTACACCGAAGTCAAAATTTGAGGCTGGTTGTTTTAAGCGGCATATGAGATATTAGATCATGAAAGAGGACCGGTTGCTTCATCAGTATTTGAAGAGTTGGCAGGATCATGAAACAGGAGAGAAGAAATTTTTATTTAAAGTGTTTGGGCGGCCTGCTGGTGCTGGGCGGCTTGTTTTTGCTTGCTTTTCCATACGTTCAAAGCATATACGACCAATGGGCTCATCCAATTGCCAACATTCAGCCCGCAGAGCAGAATCCTCTACCCTCGGAAACCACTACCACAACATCCCCGGCAGGCCAGCCCCGGGACTTCCTGCCGATTTCCGGTCGCCTGCTTATTCCCAGCCTGCAACTTGAACTGCAGATTGGCTATGGGGTTGAGGAAGAAGATCTGAAGAAGGGGCCTGGTTTCTATCCCCAAAGCGGCTATCCCAGCCTTGGCAATGTAAGCATCGCCGGTCACCGCAATGCCTATGGCAGTCCTTTCCTGCATTTGAACGAATTAAAACCTGGCGATACCATCGAACTCTACTATGACAATGCTCATTATATTTACAGTGTGGATCGTGTCTATGTTACCCACAGCCGGGACTGGAGCGTAGTAGATCCCACCAGTGAACCGGCCATCACGCTGACCACCTGCACCCCTCTGCGTCCGGTGGACGGCCATTACGACCGCCTGATCGTGCGGGGCTACCTGCAATGAAATCATTATTAAATCATGCTGCTTTTTTTCATCATCATCTATTGAGTCATCTTTACCCATGATTGAGATGTTAACAGCACTCAGGGTTTTATTTACATAGGAGTACTTGCATTCGTGAGTGGAAAGTCATGGCAAAGGTTTGGTGGTTGAGGCTAAAGTCAAAAAGGACCGGATGAACCGGCCCGCATATTGGCATAGATTTTCTCTAAGCTATTCAACTTCAGCTTTTCTCTCTGTATTATCCGCTTTCGGCAGACGTCCTGCCTTGAGCAAGGCATCTCTTAAAATATACTCGATGTGGGCGTTTACGCTGCGCAATTCATCCTGTGCCCACCGTTCCAGGGCGGCATAGATGTGGGGGTCAATACGCAGTGGAAAGCTCTTTTTTATACTAGCCATGGCCTTGCCTCTAATATAAGGTGCTGGTATTCAATATAGGCTGCGCACCCCGCTCAGAAATGATGGCCACCAGCAGATTATTGATCATTGCCACTTTGCGCTCTTGATCGAGTTCTAATATGCCGTCTTCTTCAAGGCGCAATAGAGCCATTTGCACCATACCTACCGCCCCATCGACGATTATCTGCCGGGCTGCCAGTATTGCCGAAGCCTGCTGGCGCTGCAGCATAGCACTGGCTATTTCGGTGGCGTAGGCCAGATGGGTTAAGCGTGCTTCCATGACTTCGACCCCCGCCAGGGATAGCCTCTCTCGCAGCTCCCGGGTTAACTCTTCGGCCACAACATCAGCGCTGCCGCGCAGTGACAGGCCCTCTTCACCGTAACTGTCATAGGGATATTTAGTGGCTACGTGGCGCAGTGCGGTTTCACTCTGGATCTCCACAAACTGCTCATAATTGGTGACATCAAAGATGGCTTTGGCGGTGTCAACAACCCTGAAAACCACCACTGCCGCGATCTCTACCGGATTGCCCAGAACATCATTGACTTTAAGGGTTTTGCTGTTAAAGTTACTCACCCTTAAGGAAACCTTGGTGCGCATAGAAAAGGGGGTGATCATCCAAAAACCGCTGGCAGTAACGCTGCCGATGTAGCGGCCGAAAAAGGTGATAACCTGAGCCTGATTAGGTTGAACCACGATAATAGAAGAGCAGATCAGAATCGCTGCCAGTATGGAGATTATTCCCAACCCAATGGACTCGTTTATAAAACCTAATACTGCTACGGGAATCAATATGATGCCGACAAACAGAGCCAAGAAGCCGTTGATCTTCCAAGCACTTTTTTCAATCATAAAAAAACCCTCCCTTAAATTTAATCATACCTGATATGTAAATGATATCATAATAATATACAAAGAACCAGGCATCAAGTGGCAATTTAGAGTGGCAAATTATGTTTTTGCCCTGGAAAGGAGATCGATCAAAGGTGTGGTTATGTGTTTCCGGCATGGAAAAGCAATATGGTATATTAAAGGCGGGTTCGATCGAAACGGCGTTGGTTTAGCAAGGGAAACCAACGCCTCTTTTGGCTGTTATTGAATTTCAGCGGCGTAAGAAACCGTATTGCGGCCCCGTTGCTTGGATAAATAGAGGCCTCTGTCTGCGAATTCGATCAAATTAACGGCTGAATCGCCGTCTTCCGGGTAAGAGGCTACTCCAATTGACAGGGTAATGTCCAAATCAGGAAGCGCTGCGGTCTTTTGCCTGATGCGTTCGGCTACATATATGGCATCGCGGACACCGGTTCTAGGCAGGGTTACCATAAATTCATCCCCGCCATAGCGCCCTATGCTGTCAACTGCGCGGATAGACTGGTGTATTACCGCAGACACTTGCGCCAGGATTTGATCTCCCACCAGGTGCCCCAAGGTATCGTTGATTTCCTTAAAATAATCGACATCGACCATCAGTATGGTGAAATTTTGCTGGCTCTGCAGCAGCTTTTCGATTTCATCCATGATGGCGTTTTTATTGTAACACTTGGTAAGACTATCTAACTTATTGATATCCAACAATCTTTGATGGGTGTGTTCAAAATCTATGGTTCGTTTCAGAACCTCGTACTTGACCGATTTCTCCCATTCTGCCAGGCGGCGATTGGCTTCTTTGACGCGGTTGTCGAGATCGTTCTTGATATTATGATAAAAATAGAGGAAAAAGCTTCCCAGGCTAAGTCCTTGCAGAACAACATATATTATCCGGTTCGACAGTGAATCCCCCTGCAATGCTATGGGCTGCGCCCCCAGCAAAAAAAGCAGGCCCAGAGTTAGGGCGGAAAGGTTTTTACAGCCTTTCCTGGATTGAAATAAGGCCGGGATCAGGAGTACCATGTTTAAGTAAAGCAAAAAACGGTTTAATCCGGGCAGAAGCGTTTTCCAGTACGGGAGCCAGGATAATGCGATCAATATAAAAGGCATCAGGTATGCTGCCAGTATGAAGGTTCGCGCGGGAAACCCCTTGGAGGGAACAGAAAAAATTACCAGGAAACCCAGAATGACAACAGTCTGAGCACTGATAAACAGGGCTTCTGCGGTCGCATAAGGCGGATATAGATAGAGGAATATGAAAACCAGCAAAGGGGACAAAAACAGCGGCCCAGCCCAGCGCAAGGATCCGTCCTCGCGGTTAAACAGGTGGTTAATAACCACAATCAAGAGGCTGAAACCAGTGATCAATAAAAATAGTATCTGCCCTGCCAGACCATTTTGAAACATTGTTTTATCTCTTTACGGTGACTATTAATCATCAGGAGCGTAATAAGCATTCCTTTAGTTTAATATAAGTCAAGCAACAGCTTATATAAAGGGGAATTTTCAGAATGAATCTGTTGGAACAAATTATTGTTAATATAGGCAGTTGGGATAAGGCTGTACAACAATGGGCAATCACCAATCATCAGCCTGAGTTGATAGGGCTTTTTACCTGTATAACCGGATTGGGGAATTCGACTGCCCTGATTATACTCTGTGCCCTTATTTCCTTATTGCTATTTTTAAATGAACGCTGGAACCTGTTCTTGATACTGGATGTGGGATTAACTGCTGCCTGGTTGTCCATGGCCTTTCTCAAAGCACTATTCGGGCGCCTTCGCCCCCTGGGCGAGCATCTGGTTTATGCCGGGGGATTTAGCTTCCCCAGTGGTCATGCCATGCTTTCTCTGGTATTTTACGGGTTTGTGGCTTACATTGCTTCACTTTATCTAAAAGGCCGCTCCAGGTGGGGCGTACAGCTTGCGGCAGGATTGATCGTATTTTTAATTGGGGGCAGCCGGGTCTATCTCAATGTCCACTATTTCAGCGACGTAATGGCCGGATTTGTTATCGGCGGTTTATTTCTGTTGATCATGATACGAACTCACAAATGGATGGAAAA
>NZ_DIPG01000133.1:0-13725 GCF_002426325.1 Syntrophomonas sp. UBA5494
CGTTCATATTCATCGCGCAATTCGCGCTCCAAACCGGCCACCAGGTTTTCAATATCCTCCATGCTGACCGGTCTCTTTTCACAGGCCCGGGTGATGCCGGCCAGCAGCTTATCACGGTTGAATTGCTCGCGGCTGCCGTCCTTTTTTACCACCACCAGAGGTCTCTCTTCGATTCTCTCATACGTTGTGAATCTGCGCTTGCAGGCGTTGCACTCCCGCCTCCGGCGTATGGAGGCGCCGTCGTCACTGGCCCGGGAATCCACCACCCGGCTCTCAAACTCCTGGCAATAGGGGCATCTCAAATTATCTTCCCCCTTAGGCCTTTCTAGTTCAGGTGCTGCCCTTATTATCGCCAAAAGGGGCCGATAATTCAACTTGATATTATTGAGGCTTAATAGCGATCGTCATCGATGCGATAATCGCGGCGCTGGTAGCCCTCAACCTCATTAGCCACGGGAACTTCCACCAGAATGACGTCCCGGCCGATGCGGATAATCTTATGCCAGGGCACAGTCACCTCTTCCCGGCGGGAGAAAATGTTGAAGCCCCGGCTGTGCCCGGGCATGACCAAACCCAGGACACGGCCGTTCTCCAAGTCTAAATCTATATCTATGATGTTGCCCAGTTTCTTCCCGTCTACTATATTGATTACATCTCGGGTTCGCAAGTCGGATATTTTTATCATGAATCACACCTCGAAAACTGTATGTGCTTTAATATATGAAAATAGAGGAAAAAAGTTGCTACATTAAGACCCTTTGGTGGACAAATTATCGTTAAAGTTTATGCAGCTGTTTTACGATATAGAAATGGAATAACTTTTTATTGCGTTGTGGGCTGGACTCGCCGAGGGGCCCACCTTGCACCGATCGACCGAGGTGCAATTCCTCAAGCTATGATCAAAAACGAATTATTCTAAGGAGGAAACCCGCTATGATGAGGTCCCTCTACACTGCCAGCACGGGCATGCATGCCCAGCAGCTCAATGTGGACACCCTGGCGCACAACATCGCCAACGTGAACACTACCGGATACAAGCGGCAACGGGTGGAGTTTCAGGATCTGCTCTACCAGACTATTAAACGCCCCACAGTAAGCGATGAACTGATCGAGCCGGTGGGGGTGTCTGTAGGCCTGGGGGTTCGACCGTCCGCCATCGATATCATGACCGGTCAGGGCAACCTGCAGCCCACGGGCAATCCCCTTGATGTAGCCATTTCCGGTGGTAATGCCTATTTCCGCGTTTACGGCCCTGGAGATCAAGAGCTCTATACCCGGGATGGCTCTTTCAAACTGGATGCGGAGGGCAATCTGGTGACCAGCGGCGGCAACCTGGTTGCGGGGGTGGATGCGCTGGAAGCGGGCGCCTATGATATCCTGGTTGAAAAGGACGGCCGGGTGACTTATAAGGTTTCAGGTTCGGATGAAATCCAGGAGGCCGGCCAGTTGGAACTGGTCACCTTCATGAACCCTTCCGGTCTGGAGAAATTAGGGGGCAATCTCTATCGGGCCACCGACACCGCCGGTGAAGCGGTGGACTGGGACCCCGAAGCGGACAGCACCATCACCCTGGAGTCCGGATACCTGGAGTCTTCCAATGTACAGATCGTGGAGGAGATGGTGGGTCTGATCACCGCTCAGCGCGCCTATGAAATTAACTCCAAGGTGGTTCAGTCGGTGGACGAAATGCTGCAGACCACTACCAATCTGCGCCGCTAAAGAGGAGGCTGATCCCGAATGAGTGCGGTTAACGCCATAGGCATCGGCAATCCCGTCAATATGTCCGGGGTTCAGGCCAGCCGCGAACAGCAGCAGGCCGGCAAGTTCAACCGGGTATTGCAGGAAGCCATGCAGAGTAAAGAGGATAAAAAATTACGCCAGGCCTGCGAGGAGCTGGAGAGCGTTTTTGTATACCGGTTGCTGTCAGCTATGCGGGCCAGCATCCCGCGCAGTGATTTCATCGCCCGCGGTATGGCCACCGAGACCTTTGAATCCATGTTGGACGAAGAATACGCCAAAACCATCAGCCGCCAGGGCTCACTGGGCCTGGCCGCTATCATCTACCAGCAGTTAAGCCGTCAATAACATACCGGAACACAAGTGTCACCCACAGGTACAATGACTGAACCGAGGGGATAACCGGTACGGGGCAACGAAAAAAGCAGGAAGCCAGTCACGATTTTTATGACTGGTTTTCTGCTTTTTACAGCTTACCTATTTTTAGCTTATATCCCCAGCAGATTATACAGTACTTGCGCCATTTCAGCGCGGGTGGTTGTGCCTGTCGGCGTGAGCTTGCCATTGCTGCCGGATACCGTTCCGGATTCGACCAACAGCTTCATCGCCTCCTTTGCCCAGGGATCAATCTGACCGGCATCGGTGAAGTCTGAGAGCGTCTTGCCGGGGTCACCCTGCGGGAGTTGAACGATGACTTTCAGCGCGTTATACAGTAGGGTGAACATCTCTTGACGAGTGATTTCTTTGCCCGGAGCATACATATTGTTTCCTACGCCTGCGGTTATGCCCAGCCGCTTTGCCGCCGCAAGGTAGCCGGTGTAATATGTGTTGCCCGCGTCAGAGAAGTTGTCGGTCGGGTTCGCGTCGGGAGCGATGCCATAGGCTCTCATCATCATGACGATGAATTCTCCGCGCGTGAGCTTGGCTTCGGGGCTGTATGTAGTGCCATCTCCTGTGCCGCCTGTGATTTCTCTCGCCGCGATGAAGAAAACAGCGTCAGCATACCACGCGCCGCTTGCAACGTCTTTGAAGTTTACCTTGTTATACGCCACAGCGTAATCGCTGAAATGGGTGGTGAAGAAGCTCACCGTTCCCGTCGCCGCATCGTAGCGTCCGTTGGGGATGGTGACTACGTTTCCACTGCCGTCGATGTACCACACGACGATGCTTTCGGGGTTAGCAAGCTCCGCCGCCGTGGGCGCATAGGGTATGCTCACAGTTACAGGCGCAACGGGATTGCTCCAATCGGTCTGCTTTCCATCGATGGACAGCGTGAGCGAGATGAGCGGCTTATCGCCGATTAAGGCTTTCACATGGTCTGATAGGGCGTTCTTGTCGCCCTGACCGATAGTGATGTCAGCTTTGCTTCCGCTGACTCCCGCCACGCCTGTAAGCATATTGGACGGGACGGTGACACTGCCCGTGTCGGTATTAAGTGTTAGTGTACCATGTTCGACCGCTGTTGATAAGTCGGGTACCGGTATGCCAAAAGTATAAGTGTCAACATCGGGAATAGAAGGGACCGTGACGACAGTTCTGTTTTGAGTGAGATTCTGCGAGCCCGCATCTATAAATGCGGTTCTAGTATCCTTGTTAACCGCGACAGGGATTGTCGTTGCAGCGTTATTTTCTGCTTTTACATCCGCATGATATGTCGGCGTTGCCGGGGTTAACGGACTGCTGCCACTGCCGCCACCCGAGGAAGCTGCGGTTATCGTAATTGTGAACTCCTTATCGAACACTCCGGCGCTGTTCTCAGCCCTGACAGTAAAGGTAAATGTAGCGGTAGAGTCAGGTGTACCGGAGATAAATCCGGTGACAGGGTCAAGGCTCAGCCCTCCAGGCAGGCTTCCATTCAACAGCGAGAAGGCGATGGGGCCTCCGCCTGTTGCTGTAACGGCGTGGCTGTAGGCTATACCTGCCTTGCCGTTCGGCAGACTTTCAGTGATGATGGCAGGCGGAGGGATCCTGACCCGGACGGTGTTGCCGGGACTTGCCGCATCGGTATAAACATAATAGCTGCCGTCAATGCCCGTATAATCTTCCTGAAGTACAGGTACGTCGCCGATCTTGATATAAGTCGTTGCCGTAATAATACCATCAACGGTAATCGCACTGCTTCTGATGGCATGCGCACCGATGCTTGCGGCGCCGCCGGTCGCTGTTACATTGCCTGAAACGCAGATCTCGCTTTTATCGTCTGCATATACGCCTTTGCCGTTGGATGCAACGGCCGTTACATCGCCTTCAACCTCGATAAAGCTGTCTGCGCAGGCATAGGCGGCAAACTGCACACCACGGACGCTTTCTGTATTGACGCTGCTGCTGTTATTGGCAAAAATGCCGATGCTTCCGGGGCCTGTTGCTGTTACGCTTGTAACGGTGACCGAAGACAAATCGGCCTTGACCCCGTATGTTTTGCCGGTGACATTGAATTCTCCGCCACCCTCCGCAGAAGTGTCCGCCAGATCAACGCTGCCGTGATTTTCCACGACCAGTCCGTTTCCTCCAGTCTCGTCATTAACCACATTCAAAGTATAGCCGTTCACGTCCAGGGTTATGATTTTGCTGTTAATAACAAGGCCGCCCTCATAATCAATATCCTGGAGCAGCCTGATGATATCTCCGCTGAACGCGGCGTCCAACGCCTCGTCCAGCGTGTTATGCTGATCTCCGCCGACGATTTCGCAGACATAGTCATCCGTCGGCCCCGGAGTCGTGACAGCTGTCGGGCCGTACTCAATGATCACGCCTTTCACCTTCAGGTACATGAAGGGATATCCCGCGCTGTCGGCGGCTCCCGTAAAGACCACCGTATAGGTCCCGTCTCCATTGTCGGTAAAGCCTGAGAGCAGGGAACTGGTGTCAAACCACTGGTGCTCGCCGTTTATGGTTACTTCAAAATACTCCGGACCGATGCCGGTCAGGGGGTCTCCCGCCTCATTCTGCACCGTCACGGTCAGGGTAACCTGTCTGCTGCCGTGTGCTCCCTGCGTCTGATTTGTGATTCCCGAATTTCCGTCATGAGGGATGTCCGCCAAAATGGGAATTTTGACCCAGGCCTTTTCTGCGCCGCTGCCTGTGTAGAGGTAATAGCCCGGGTTTGCGAGGTCAAGCTGGTAATCACTTTCCGATAAGTAAACGGGTTCGGTGGCGCTTCCGGCAATGACATAGAATACCTCTGCCGTCATCTGTCCGTTGACGGTCACCGTTCCGCCGTCATAAACATGTGCGCCTGTCTGGTCTGACTGGACATTGCCGCTGACTGTGACGCTGCTTCCGCTTCCGCCAGCGCAGACGCCGTTTGTTTCACCCTGCACGTCGTCCGTTATCACGATAGCCGCGGATGAACCGACGGCGAAGGCGCCCGTTCCTGTAGTCGCCGTGGCGCCGGATACCGTGGCCTCGCCGCGGACCACATACACACCGTTAGTAGTCCCGGTGACGTTGAATTCGCCATCCCCGCCCGGTGAAGTATCTGTCAGGTCAACGCTGCCCGTATCCACCCGCAGCCCTATACCTGCAGTATTGACCACATCAAGCGTATACCCGTTCAGGTCAAAGGTGATGTCTTTATTCACGATTTCAATACCGCCTGTGTAGTCGATGTCTTGCAGCAGCTTAATGGTCGCGCTTTCCCCATCCTGAACCGCGGCCAGCGCCAGATCCAGCGTAGCGTAGCCTGTACCGCCGATCTCGCAGACATCGCCACCCGACGGCGGGGTGGTGTTCTTAACCCGTACGGTGCTGCCGGAACTGGCTTGGTCGGTGTAAACGAAGTAGCCGCCTTCGGTTCCGGTGTGTTCTCCCTGGGCTTTGGATACAGCGCCGATCCTGATATACGTTGCGGCTGAAATTCCGCCGTCAACGGTGACGGTTCCCTGATCCGCCGCGGCCGCGCCGATACCGGCGCCTGCCGTGACACCACCGCCGATGTAAATGCTGCTGCCTGCGTCCTGGGCTGAAGCGCCCACCGTGACGCCCTGGACATTGCCGGATATCTCAATGTCTCCGCCGTCTAACGCGATGGCTCCGTAGCCGCCGGGTCCGGTAGCCGTAGCGTTGGTGACAGAGGCGGTGCCGTATAAGGCGACCACGCCGAAAGTGGAGCCGGTGACGTTAAATTCGCCGCCGCCCGGGGAAGTGTCAGTCAGGTCAACGATGCCGTCGTCGACCCGGAGTCCATATCCCGCGGTATTCACAAGATCCAGCGTATATCCGTTCACGTCAAAGGTGATGTCTTTATTCATGATTTCAATACCGTCTGTGTAGTCGATGTCTTGCAGCAGCTTAATGGTTTGTTCGTTTTGCACCGCGGCTAGCGCCAGATCCAGCGTAGCGTAGCCTTTACCGCCGATCTCGCAGACGTCGCCATCCCCCGCCCATGCGGTTGCGGGGGCGTAAACACCCACGAGACATACCGCCAGTAGGACGGACAGCAATTTTATCTTTAATCCCATATTAAAGATCTCTCCTTTCTGAAGGTTTAAATAGCGTCATAAGTCCGTACGCTCATAAGGAGCGCCGCTTCCCTTGTGGCCGTGCCGTAGCCGGAAGCCTCCTGTCCCGTAGTGGTCGCTTTCGGCATAAAGTAACCTTTGTCGTCGCCCTTGATAATGCCCAGCTTCGACATGTATTTCGTACTCTCCGCCGCCCAGGAGTCGATATCCTTTTGGTCGGGGAAGTCGGGCACGCCCGCGATGGAGTAATCCGCGCTCGGGGCGATGGCCTTGATCGTCCTGAACAGCATGGTGGCGCACTCCTGCCGGTTGATCAGTTTGTTTGGAGTAAAGGTGGTGGCTGATGTGCCCTGCGTGATGCCCAGCGCGAAGGCTTTCAATATCCGCGGGTTTGTCGTGTCGGTAAACGGATTGGGTGAAACCGGCGCGGGCGTTTTATCCGTGGTCTTTTCATAGAGCAAAAGCGCCAGCTCACAGAATTCCTCGCGGGTGATGGGCTGCGTCAGGTCTTTTCCAGCCAAGATATCGGGAATCAGCCCGTATTCCATCGCCTTTTGGAGTTCGGGGAGTGCCCAACTGCTGCCCTGTACGCCGACGGAAGCGGTGTTGGACCAGGCCGATTCGCCGGCAAAGCTGAAGGTTTCATCGTACAAGATAGCCTTTACCCGAAAGGAAACGAGAGTGCGTCCGTCCCAGGCGTAATCCTCCACCCAAAGCTGTTCAAATTGGAATACGCCTGTGCTCGTCTGGTAATAGTCGAGAAATTCGTCGCTGCTCACCTCATTGGCTTTGTACCACGGTCCATCGGCGCCAACCTTTTTTTCAATATACACATACCAGTTTTTCGTTGCATCGGACCGGGGCAGATTATCGATTTTAAAGGTGAGCAGCGCACTGCCGTGGGGACGGGTCTCATCGGGGTCGATGAGCGAAGCCTGCAGATCATACGGGGCAGTACCCGACGAAGCTGCAAGAGCTGCCGGCGGCAGAAGCGTAAGCAGTAATGCAAAGATAAGCAGAAGGTACTTTACTTTCTTAAACATGGAGAGTGCTCCTTTCAGGTTAAGAATGATGGCGTTCTTTCAGGGTGCGACAGTCACTCGGAACGGGTATTTTTTTGCGTTTCCGTCAGGTATTCTGTTTTTGTGATTCAAGCAGATATTCCGCATTATCCCCTTATGGTAAACAGGATAGTGTCTAACGTCAGACGCAGTGGTACTATGCTTTCGTCCGGAGCTGCGGGGTCAGACCAGCGGATGGCCTTCTCCTCCAATGTAATGTTCTTGAAACGGGCGAGATCATTCAGGCTTCGATATGGCAGGGACTTAAGCATTGGCTTCATGTTGAACAGTATCTTGTTGCCCTGCTCAAATTCGACGAGCAGGGTGTAATCGTCGCTGGGCGTGACATTCAATATTCTGCCCATTAAGTCTATGGCCTCCTTTCGCGCATAAAAAATCCCCATACTTAAATAAAGTATAGAGGGTTAATTTTTCGTATGTTATGTGCCGTTCGGCACATTTTATAAAAGCCTAAAGAAGTTTCAGTTCCCGCGCTTTTTTAATGGCAGCTGTCCTGCCGGAAGTCTCCAGCTTACGGTAAATATTTTCCAGATGATTCTTGACGGTACCCGTTGCCAAATGGAGCCTTAGAGCGATCTCATCCCGCTTCAAGCCCTCCGCCGTGAGGGTGAGGATTTCGATTTCCCGGCCAGACAGGGACACCGCGCTCTGGGTCGTGCGCTTCAAGCTCGCCATATACTGTTCGCAGGCATCATAAATTGCTTTGATATACATATCCCTTGAATCGGAATGATGAATGCTCCGCATCATGTCTATAATGGCGGGAGCGTATTCGGCGAAGGGAAGTATAATATGATCTTCCCGCGCCATCGCGATTGCTTCCATGAGCGACTCGCGGCCCGCGTCCATACCGTAAAGCCGATACTTGGCCGCCGCTTTTAGAATCTGATTGTGCAGAAAACCAAGCTGGTTATGAAAGACAGAAAAATAGCGGTTAAATTCCTCAGTGAGCATCTCAAGCTTTATGTAATTTTTTGAAAGCAGCACTGCCTTTCCGTATACGATATAGTTGAACGCCACACCCTGAAACATAAGCTGAGCCGAGGACATATCTCCCGTCTGCAGCCAGATGGGGATGCTGCTGTACCGGCCCAGACAGGCGTAAATGTAACCTTTTACAAGCTCCAGCGCGGTATTTAAATAGACGGTATTTTTAATGGCATGATCCTCCTGGAGCTGCTGAAGCACCTCCAGCGCTTCATTCGTCTTTCCCTGATAAATGTACAGACGCATTAGCGTCAGGCTTGCATCGATAACAAGGCTTACCTGATTCCTGCTCTGCGCTTTATAGATAGTTTTGAATGCGTTCAGTTCCGCAGCCTGCCAGTCGCCTGTTTCAAGTGCGTATTCCGCCGTCGTGAGGTAATCGTTGCCCGTGCAGCATCCGTTTGTAGCCTGTACAAAAGCGGGGAACTCCGCCGTCATGAAGTCCGCCGTCTCTTTCAGCTTCCCGGGCTCTTTATAATAAGTATACAGTTGATGGGGGGAAGCGAAGCCGACCACATTCTCCTGGCGGAATATGCAGGATGTTCCTCCGTCAAACAGCCGAAGCGCTTCCCTGATGCAGGCTGCCATCTGCACGACGTCGTTGAAAACTGAAACCGTACGGATTAGCGCCGCCTCCGCCAAAACCTGATTTTTGAACCGGGGATCAAGTCCTTCCATACCTTCATACGCAGCCTGGAGCTCGCTGAGGCGCGTCACACTGTCCCGCGTACCGTCCGGTCCGCCGACGACAATTCGCATGGTTATGTATTGCAGATATGCGAAAGGATACTTAAACAGTGTCTCGCGAGGAAGGGACGAGAACAGGTCAAACAAACCCTCATAATATGGGGAGCCGTATGTAATGTTGCTTGTATCGTTGAGGAGATCGAGAATGCGCTCGAAATCCCCGGCGCGGCAGAAATAAGCGTAGGCCTGCGCATTTGCGTGATGGGCAAAGAGCCACTGGCCCACCCGGCCGTAAAGATGCGTGAGTTCCAGGTTGTTTTTACATTTTATCCGCAGGAAATCAAGCAGCACGTTGTGTATCCTATATACGTCTGTGGCAGGGTCGTATGAGATAAAGGCATTTTCCCGACGCAGCTTTTTCAAAAACTCCTCTGCGCGCGGCTCTTCGGTCACAAATAGTGCCTCATCCGCCGTAAAAGCATCCATCACGGAAAGCCTCAGCAAGAAACGCCGGATATTCTCTTCGTTAGCGTTAAAAAGCACTTTTTCAACCAGCTCGTCAATCACGTCGCTCTTGCCGATCGGGATGCCCCGTACAATGCCAAGCAGCGTCAGGTAGACCATTGAAATCCAGCCGCCGGTGTATTCGCTGATCTTTCTGAACTCGGCGTTGTCAGGAGCGTATCCCATCAGGGCACAGAAGTCCCGTATTTCACCATCGGTGAAGCACAGCGTCTGCTGGGGGAGTATATTGCACAGCCCTTTGGCTGTGAGCTCTGAAATATCAAGGTTTGAAGTGTCGCGGGTAACAATGGCGATGTGCAGATTATCCGGTGGCTTTCTGGCGATCAGAGCCAGAAACGAACTGATCTGCGGGCCTTTTATCAGGTGAAAGTCATCGATCACCAGTACAGTGTCCTGCTCAAAGTCCAGTTCGTGCAGTATGGACAGGACATTTGCAGCCTGGGACGCATCGGCGGGAAAACCGAGATTCTTCAGCCTTGCGCTCGCTTCCGCATCCAGCCTGCCAATCTCCAATGATAACGAGTCCCAGAAGAAAGAAACGGTATCCTCGGACGATAGAAAAGAAAGCCATAGTACGGCGCTGCCTCTGCTTGACAGGAATTCCCGTACCGCTGTGGTCTTGCCGTAGCCGATAGGGGCTTCTATGACTGTCAGCGGATAGTCGAATATACTTTTCAGCGCACGGTTGACACGGCTGCGTTTGAGGATTTTGAGCTTTTTCACAGACACTCCTCCTTTCTGCGGGATTAATTGATTTTTCTCATTTTGTATCTATCGTCCGTCACGCAAAGTATCTTTATGTCGCCAGTATACACCAATTTATAGCATCCTTGAAGAAGCCTCCGAAAGCTTGCAAATACTGAAGATTATAGCGAGATAGTAATAGCTATCTTCGCCGGTTTGTGGATGTGTGTTGGCGAAGGGAGTTGAAAAAGCTAATAACCGCAGGAACCGCACAATGGTGAGGTTCGCGGCGTAGACGGTGAGAGGCAAATCTACTTCCTCGGGTTCGGGTGGATTAAGGACGAGGGCGGCGGAGGCGTCGGAATGATGGTCGGCAATCCAGACGACGAGCTTACCGGCAACAAGGTCGGTGTCATGACGCCTGAACTCCTGCGGCTCTTCATTGAGAGGATTGAGGTCGGGGAACACAGCGAAAAGTACTCTCATACGGCCGAGCAAGATATCCGTATTGCCTACCGGGACGTGGGGGTTATGGACAAGGTGGAGCCGGTGGAGATTGGCGAACAGGAATATGAAGAACTAACTGAGCAGGCGGAGAGCGGCAAACCGCATAAACAGCTCTCCCATAGGGGTATATTGGTCATAAAGTATCCCATGAACGCTAACAGGTGGGGACGGAGGCTTCTTACGCCTCCGTCCCCTGGTTACAACCCTGTTCCGTTATGTTTCGGCTTTTATCTGTCTTTCTTTTCACGTCCGGGCTGGGCAGTGTTTTTGAAGCTGGTCCAGTTCATTTTGGCCTTGTTTTCCAGCCAGGGCTCGCTAGGCCTGGCCGACATTATCTACCAGCAATTGACCCGCAACTAAGGTAGACCCTCGACAAAAGGAAGATCCTGTTGTTGGATTGATACGACAACAGGATCTTGGTTGCTTTGCCGGGGATCTCACATTGCGCTTATTTGTCCCGGTTTTCCAGTCCGGGATTGATCAGGCTGCGGTAATCGGACCAGTTGCGGAGCTTGGTTTTACTTTCCAGCCATTTCTTGGTAAAGCTGTTCTCATTCTTGGTTTTTTCACGGTTATACTTTTCAGTTGATCTATATTTGTCACTTTCACGGTCATACTTCTCACTGTTGCGGTTTTTATCCGTCGCGGGGTAATTCTTATCATTGGCCCGATCTTTGTCTGTCTCACGGTAACTCTTTTTATTGTCTCGGTCATTGTCCGTATTACGTTTATAATTTTCATCATTTTGTTTTTTTTCCGAATCACGGTCAGATTTTTCATTAGTTTTGTCTTTGTCCGTCTTCTGGTCTCTATTGCCCCGATTTACGCTATTGTCCAGCTCTAAATACCGTTGAAACACGGGAATAGCGACGGCATCCTTATTATCCTTGTAATTAGCGGTTTTATTCTTATTTATGTCATGACCCCAGGCATTTCCGGGCGGGGTTTTTTTAGCCTGGTCTAAGTCTTGGTCCTTTTTCGTAGCAGGCTTGTATTCGATCTGCAGCTTTTCTTCAACAGTCTCGCCTTTAACCTTAACTTTATCATGGACTTTTAGGGCTTGATTAACCGAGAGGTTGATTTTGGCCACCAGGTTTCGTTTATATTCGGCTTCCAATTCTTGACCGGCCTTTTTGCTGTGCACCGAAACCTGCAAGGTGCCGGTACCATTCTCAGGCATACTGTCTTTGGCGATGATCTCGCTGACCACAGCCGCAACCGCCTCTTGAGCCGGCCGTCCGTTTATATCCACCTGGGATACCACCTGGGCCGCTGCCTCACTCTCGGTCTTGACCGTGACCACCCGATCCCAGCGGTTGACACCCAGTTCGATGCCGGAGGAAATCGAGGCATAGGCAACCACATTGAAGAAATCGATGGCCCCAACCAGAATGAACAGCAATACTGCTGCCGCAACGCCGTAAGGAAGAGCCGGCAGCTGACGCTGGTAATAGTACTGGCCTGGATAAAGCGGTTGATTGGTCTTGATCTTCTGGTAGGCGCCATCGGGACGCATAATTATGGCCCATCCCCGGCCTGATTCAAGAACGATGCCCGCTTGCTTAGACACGGCTTTGCCCTCCTTTCCGGTCGTTTAAATAAGGCCTTAAACACTGAATATCATGAATAAGGATCAAAGTGCTGGCGATGATAAATTTTCGGTAACGGTCAATTATTTTTCGGTTGGCGTTGCAACGTCTTTCCAGCATTCGTATCGGTATCATCCTCTTTTCCTGCAAATACTCGCACATCTCCCTGTCTGAGGCAATCATGCCCGCAATCGAGACGGCCGCCTCCAGGGTTTTTTTCTGGCGGGGGCTGCCCCGCACCAGGTCCTGCAGTTCAATATCATATTGCTGCAATACCGTTATAAAGCGGTCCAGATCCTGTTTGCGCGCCAGGTCATCAAGAATCTGCCCGGCGGGATCCTGCTCCTGGCTCCCCCAGATTTGGTGATGCTCATTTTGAAAAGCGGAAAAAGGGGTAAAGTATCGCTTTTCCTCACTGCGCTTGTAATCGATAATGCGGTTGCGTATGACGTAGCCCAGATAGAGCAAGAGATTGCCCCGCTGGGGTTCGTATTTATCAAAGGCCTCGAGCATAGCCATCCTGGCGATGCTGGCTTCTTCATCACTGTTGTCGATGTAGCGTCCACAGGTACGGGCGCAAACCCGTAAGCAAAAAGGCATGATTTTATCGAAACTGTCTTCAATTGCAGCGTTGTTGCCCTGCTTGTATTGACGCCAGACCGATACGGTAATTTTCTCCAATTGTGACGGTTCAGCGTTGGACATGGTTTGTCCTCCTGGGAATTATCTAAGCTCAATGGTAGCATACCAGCGCTGAATCTTGATAAAAAAATACCACCCGGGGCAGGAATTACCCACCCCGGTGCTATTGATAATGCCAGTTTTACAAAGAGCCATTAATTGGGGATAAGCAGAATTTATCTACTCATCATCATCTTCATCATCATCTTCATCATCATCGTCATCATCATCGTCATCATCGTCGTCATCATCATCGGCTGCTGAACTGCTGATGATCTTAATGGTTGAGGCATCATTGTCAACATCATAGACCACCACTATCTCATATCCCAGATAATCTTCAAGGTCTTTTAGGCTCACAGACTTTTTGTTATAAAGGATGCGGGTATCGCCGGTGACATTGTAATCGTCTTCTTCTCCATCTTCGTTGAGAACCGTGATGACATAGCCATCATCTTCATCCTCCACCGCTTCCAGAGTGCCTTTGGCGGAGGCGATATCAAATTCCCCCAGTATCAGGTCGGTCAGGCGGGTCAGCAGAGTGGCGATTTCATCGCGTTTTACCACCCGCATGGGGCTGAACTTGCCATCGTTGTCACCAATCATGATGCGGTAGCGCTTCACTTTTTTAATGGAAGACTTACAGTCATAGGGGAACTGATTATCGTCCAGGAAGGAATCGTTCAGGTCTCTGTCCTGGTAGGCTTTCAAGGCCTTCTTTAGTGCGCTTATTTTTTGGGCCGCATCGCCTAGTTCATCCAGAATGTCTTCATCTACATCTTCGTC
>NZ_DIPG01000133.1:14061-20122 GCF_002426325.1 Syntrophomonas sp. UBA5494
TAGAGGGCTACCTGATATCTTTTACAGCCCTGGTTGGGATTGAAATTTTTGAGTTCCTCAGGCAGGATTATGCCGTAATCTACCGCCGCCGCAACATAAACCTGTCCCCAACTGGGGATCTTCTTTAAGTCCATTCCAGCCGAGCTGGTGTCAACCTTATCCAGATCGATCTGCCCGTCTTTGTCCAGAGCCCTGACCAGCATCACTATCAGCTCCAGATTAGTGACCGGCTGGTTGGGCTGATATTTACCCTGATAACCTTCCACCAAGCCTTTGCGAGCAGCCTTCTTTATGTACCCATTGGCCCAGCAGTCGTGGATATCATCAAAATCCACGTCTTTGTAATACCGGTCCCGGCTATCCTTGGACTGACCCTTGTCATACTTGCCCGGCAACTGCTGCTGAACCCATTTGTTGCCTTTCGCTTTGTCAGGGTCGGGTTTGGCCAAGGCGGCTGCAGGCAATAAGGTTAGGAGAAATGCAGCCAACACCAGAATAGCGATCTTCTTCAAAACATCATACCTCCTTAAACAATGTTATTTTCAACTATTTTTGCGTTGTTACATTATCAAGAAATGGGGTCCAAGGAAATATAAACTGACAAAACCCGCCCTGCTGCCGGGAGTCGCCCTGGATTTATCAGCCCCGGGCAGCTATGCTCACATCACGCCAGGCCCCTAAAGAGATGGCATGGGCGTCAAAAAGGAACAACCGGGATAAGCTGCCTTTTCAGGCAGTCATCCCGGTTGGATCAGCTCAGGGTTAATCTCCGGCGGCCTTTTTAAATACTCATGGGGCACAGCCAGGGCAGGTCATTGACTTTGGCCAAACCAGCCGCGGTGGTGCCAAAAAGATAATAAGGCTTATCCCCGCTTTGCTGCAGAATCTTGTCAGCTTTACCGTTGACCAGGTTGGTGCCGGCTATCAGCAGCACATCGGCAAAATTAATTAAAGGGGAGTGATCTTTGTCGCCGTCCCAAACCTCGACCCCGTAGATAAATGAACCGATGTTATGGGGATTGAGATCCATGACCGCCAGGTTCTCCACCCCGAACACCGCCACCGCTTCCTCCAACAAGGCCCGGTGAAAGCCGATCATCCCGATCCTGCAAATTCCATGTTTCTCTTTAATAAACTCACAGATGTACCGGGCACATTGTCCCTGCTCTGCGGAGCTGCACTCAACGCTCCGGTCTATCCAGCCGACTTTACGGGCTGCCGCATTCAGGACCGCCACCACCATAGGATAATAATATGGACTGACATCGGGCAGGTTGGCAACCGCATCTACAGTCCCGTTAAAGGTACGGGGGTGAAAGGTGTATACCTGTCCACTGGCCCCCTCCATGTCGGCTTGAATCAAGACTTCGTCCCCGCTGGTCAAAGGATCGTAACGTCCTACCTGCACCGCGGGCTGATAAATCTTAATCTCTATATGCTGCCCCTTCAACTCCGGATGCTCTTCTACCAACTTACGCAAAGCACTATTGGCGTTTACTCGCATTATGTACATCACTCCTATAACATGATCCGGGTTTATGTTACTCCTCTACAATCGCCCCTTGCCCTTTTCGGCCCCTCCCCCTGACCGCACATGGGATCTATTACTTTTATGATATTATTTAATGTGGGGTACAGGCAATAAAATTACTCAAATGATAAAAATTGGTTAATTTAACCATAAAAAATCACCACCCCTTTTTCCTGGCTTCTCAAGGGATGGTGAGGTATTTTACCGGACAGGATTTACGAGGATTTGTTAAGGGCACGATAGAGCAGATAAGAATAAAGATAGATGCCGATTGACACTGCCACAAGAACACAGATCACCAGGAAGAACAAGGCCTTTCCGGCCGGGAAGAATCCTGCCGCAAAGCATAGCAAACCTACCAGGAAGAAAGCCCAGCCTCCCACGCGGTGAGTTTTCCTCCATACCTCGTCAGATGACAAGGTCCAGGGGGTTTTAATACCGACAAACCAGTTGCTGCGCACCTTGGTTAAATAATTGCCCAGGATCATAAACATCAACCCCATACCAACCATCATCGCCCGGGTGGAAAGGATCTGGTCCTGGCTGCGTCCGGCCTGAATGCTTAAGACCATTATAAACGCCATAAATACTGTTATACCCAGCTTCATATATTGATAACTGGTGCTGAAATAATCATAGTTCTTCCGGCGCGGGTCAAAACGCGGCAGAATGTCCATGAACAGCGGTATGGCCAACACCAGTCCAGCCAGCCATAATAGCTGGCTTTTAGGGGCAAAGCGGTCCGGCCAACCATCGACGTTCCAATGAACCGGGAAGGTGTCAGCCAGGTCCGGATAAACCCAGACCACCCAGGCCACCGTCGCTATGCCCGCCAGATAAGAAAGCCAGAATAAGACCCCTTTGTTTACATTCATACCTTGGCCCCCCTTACCAGATTGTAGAAGCCCAACAAGGCCTCCTCCAGGACCGATAAGTTCAAATAATACTTGATATACTGCCCTTCTCGTTCGGCGGTAACCAGCTCAGCGGTTTTAAGCAGCTTCAAATGGTGGCTTACCGAGGGCTGGCTCATATCGAACTGAGCAGCGATATCCCCGGCGGTCATACCGCCTTCTTTGAGCAGCTCCAGTATCCTGCGCCGGGTGGGATCGGCCAGAGCTTGAAATACCCCGTTCATGCCCGGACCTCCTTTACAATTATTTAGTTATTTAGTTATTTGTATATATATTTATTTTATTCTGATTCCACCTAGCTGTCAACAATTGCCCATTTTGGCCGGGTGCATAAAAACAACCTTCTTATTCAAACTATAGATGACTTAATCTAACGCAAAGGAGTGTAAAATCATGAGAAGAGACCTCAGCCACTGGTCCCCGGGAAAAAGCATGATGCCGTCGGAGTTTTTAAAAGGCACCTTTGGCAACAGCTTCCTGGAAGATTTTTTTAACAACAGCTTTATGGCCGGATTTTCTTCCACTATGCGCACCGATATCAGGGAAGCTCAGGGAAGCTATATCCTGGAGATAGAGATGCCTGGTTATAGCAAGGAAGACATCAAGGTGGAATGCGTGGACGGCCGCATCACCGTATCGGCTCAGCACATGAAGCAAATGGAGGAAGAGAATCAAAACGTCATCAGACAGGAGCGTCATTACGGCAGGGTAGCGAGATCGTACAGTTTTGAAGGCATAGATGAGGAAATGGTCAGGGCCGAATACAAAGACGGCATCCTGAGGATAAATATCCCCCAACAACAGGAGAGCACCCGGAGAAAGAAACAAATCGATATTCATTAAAGTGCAACCGACCGGGCCCGCTGACTTCTGAAACAGGGGGCGGGCCCATTTTATTTTTCGCACTGAATATCTTTTAAGCCGCGGCCCGCTCCGGCTGGGGCAGAGTGCTTCGGGGCGCCTTCAGCCTGGTCAAGAAAACCCCGACCACCCCCATTATCACCAGGAAGGCACCGGCCAGGGTGTGATAACCGACCGTCTCTTGTAAAAGTGCCCAGCCCAGGATTATGGCCAGAACCGGGTTGACAAAAGCATAAGTCATGGTCACATGGATGGGCAGCAACTGCACCGCTTTGATAAAAGCCGTAAAGGATATCACTGAGCCAAAAAGGATCAGATAGGACAAGGCCAGCCACTGTGAGGCGCCGCAGTTCGGCGTCGCGGCCCCGTTTGCCAATGCCAACAACAAGAAAAACAGTCCGGCCATAAGATGCTGATAAGCGGCCACCACTGTAGCCGGCAGCTTCAAATCCCGCCTGGATTGATACACCGTTCCGCACCCCCAGCTGACGGCGCCCGCTACCAGGGCCAGGGTGCCCCAGAAACCGGTACCGGCCCCTTGGCGTAAACTGGGCGAAAGCAGCACCCCCAGTCCCGCAAAAGCCAGCAGCAAACTGACAATCAGCTGCCGGGACGGCAGTTTCCGCTCCAGAAGCGCCTCGATCGCGGCCACTACCAGAGGGCTCGATGAGGCTATCAAAGCTGCGAAACCGGAATTAGCCGTGGTCTCTCCCCACATAATCAGCCCGTTGCCGCCCCCCCACAGCAGCAGCCCGCTGATGGTCAATGACATGAATTGCTGCCGGGTGACCCGTAAAGAATGGCGGTTTAACAGGCTGATGACAGCCAGTATGGTCCCTGCGCATAAAAGGCGCAGATAACTGCCGGTTAAGGGATAAATCCCCTGCTCTCCCGAAACCAGGACGCGCATGGCCAGATAGGTGCTGCTCCATACTGTGTATACTATAAGAAGATTGAATAAGCCCTGCTTTGACAAGCCTTGAGCCGACACTATTTATTCCAGCTTTCCGGTTTCATATCACTTAATGCTAGCCTTTTGCACTGCTGTTGTCTATAAAAGCCATAATAATTTTTTGTATCCTGGCCCTATTGGGGTTTAAATATTACTGCACATCGCCGAAAATAGTAAATAGCCTACTGCTTTCCTTCACCGGCAAGAAAAGGAACGGGCGCCAGGGGCAGAAGCAAATCCAGCCACAATAACAGCGAGGTTTAAGGTATATAATAATCTCAGCATCTGCGGCCAAAGGAGCAGCCTATGATCAAATACATCATCAGAAAATGGATAAAGGATTATCAGAATGTGTCAGATTGCAAGGTGCGGGAAGCTTATCTGGTGCTCTCCGGAACGCTGGGGATACTGTGCAACCTGCTCTTGTTTGTCACCAAGCTGGCTATCGGCCTCTACATCAACAGTATTGCGGTGATATCCGATGCTTTTAACAATATGACCGATCTGGGGTCTTCGCTGGTTTCCATCCTGGGCGCAAAACTTGCCAACCGGCCGGCCGATGAAGATCATCCCTACGGCCATGGACGCTTCGAATATATCGCTGCCCTGGTGGTGGCCTTCATAATATTTTCGGTGGGCTTTCAGCTCTTGCGCAGCTCCTATGATAAACTGTTAAATCCGGAGAAGGTCACCTTCAGCGCCGCCATACTGATAATCCTCATCCTGTCCGTTCTGGTCAAGCTGTGGATGTTCTCCTACAACTCATATATCGCCACAGCAATAAATTCCAGCATCAACAAGGCCACCGCCTACGACAGCTTGAATGATTGTCTGGCTACCAGCCTGGTAATCGCCGCCATGGTGGCGGGAGCTTATACGGATTTTCCCATAGACGGCCTGGTCGGTATATTGATATCCCTGTTCATAATATATGCCGGCTTCAGTATCGCCAGGGATACGGTAAATCTCCTGCTGGGCTCGGCACCGGAACCAGAATTAGTAGAAAAGATTAACCAGCTGGTCTGTTCCGGCCAATGCGTGGTGGGAACCCACGATCTGGAGGTTCATGATTACGGGCCTAGCCGGGTGATCGCCTCCATTCACGCCGAGGTTCCGGACTACGAGCATATTGTGGAAGTGCATGCTGTCATTGATTCACTGGAAAAAAGAGTCAAAGAAGAACTCAATATCAATATAATCATTCACATGGATCCCATTTCAACCGATTTGAAGAAGATAGAAAAGGTCCGGAACGAGATCTTGAGCTGTGTCCAAGAGGAAGAGATGGGGATCAAATTCAGGGATTTCCGCATCGCCCAAGCGGCAAACAAGATCAATGTGATCTTTAACCTGGAGGTTCTTCCCGAAATCCCGGAATTTGAACATGCAGGCATAAAAAAACAGGTGCGGGAAAAAATACACCGGCAATGCCCCGATTATGAAGTAGTCATCAATCAGATAGGCCCAAACAGCCTGTTCAACTCCAATAAACCGCGGAACCAAAGCTTCTACAAATGAGTTGGGAAACGACCGGGGATGACAGAAAAGGACCGTGACCGTCCCCACTTGTCATCTTCATTGGTCCCGTTTGCTCCAGCATTCCTCTGTCTCGTTTTGTTTCAAAAGTGTCTCATATCAGACAATTTTTGAAACACTTTTGATACATTCCAGACACAATCCCCCCTTTCCGTTGCAGTTGCCTGAGAAATTTTATGTTTATAAATGCCGTGGTTTGCTGTGTTTCCTTAGCCATTCATACCTCGCTGCCATATTGGCATGGTCTTTGCATCAATTATTGTTAAT
>NZ_DIPG01000032.1:0-642 GCF_002426325.1 Syntrophomonas sp. UBA5494
ATTGAGGTCATCAAAAGAAGGCTGGCATTTGAGAATGATCCCGCAGCTTTCGCGGCCGCTTATGAAATGATGCAAGAGGCCTTGTGCGAGCGCATTGCAGCCGCGGTAAGCATTCTGCCTAAAGTGCGTTATGACGACAGAATCCTGGAGATGGCGGCCACCATCTCCATCAACATGAAAGTGGACGGACACCGGGCCGATATTGGCATGATCAAAACCGCTATGACCATCGCGGCTTACAATCTGCGGGAAGAAGTTGCGGAGAGCGATATGCTGGAAGCCGCCCAATTGGTGCTCCCCCATCGTATGAGAAGAAAGCCTTTTGAAGAGGGCGTTATGGACTTTGACAAGGTGAAAGAGATGATTTGCGCTGCCGGTTCGGAGTCTTGAACCTTTTAGGGCAGCCGGGGGAGGAGAAGGTAGAAATGGGACAGATCATATTTCTGACCAATTTGGAAAGACAATTCGCCATGCTGGAACGGGCCCGGGAGGACCTGGTGCGGGAAGGGATTCTGCCCTATGGACAGGCGGTTTTTCTTCATGACGACGTTGTTTGGGAACAACAGTGGCGGGAGACTTTTGCCGACAGCGCCCTGGTGGTGTTTTCCTGGATGGGCATGAGCGAGGACACGGAATTCTTAA
>NZ_DIPG01000032.1:790-1836 GCF_002426325.1 Syntrophomonas sp. UBA5494
GATCCCTATCCGGAAGAAAACCGGCAGGGCGTCACCCAGGCGGATCAGGACGCTATCGCCCGCTATCTCATGTATGGCGGGTTTGAAAATTACCGTAATTTGTGGCTGTGGATGGGCCGCAGCTTTTGCGGGGGGCAATATCCATTCGCTCCGCCGCAGCCCTTGGTATGGAACGGCATTTTTCATCCCCGGGCCCAGCAGCCCTTTACCGATGTCGGGGAATACCGCAGCAGATTCTGCCGGAACGACCGGGCCACCATAGGGATTATTTTTTACCGGGATGAGTGGGTGTGGTCGGATCTGTCCTACCAGACCGCCCTGATCGAAGAAATTGAGCGGCAGGGCATGAATGCCATGGCCGTTTTTACTATGGGACTGCCCGATCCGGATTTCAACATACCGGGTGTGGATGAAACCGTCCGGACTTATTTCTATCAGGACGATGCGGCCGGCATCGATGTTTTGATCAATACCATTAAATTTTCCCTGACCACCAGTAAAGCCGTTGACCAAAAGTTTTTGCATAAGCTGGGCGTACCCGTCTTGCATGCTTACGCTTTGATTCGTTCCGAAGCAGAATGGGAGCAGTGCATGGATGGCATGACCGCTATGGAAATGTCGGCCAGCATTACCCTGCCGGAATTCGACGGTATTATCCATGCGGCGCCCGTAGCCGGGAAAGAATACCGGGCTACTGGAGACAGCCGCTACACCGCTATCGGGGAACGCATCAGTATGGTGGTGCGCAAAGCCGGCAAGTGGGCCGGGCTGCGCCGCAAAGCCAACGCCGATAAAAAAATCGCTGTCATTTTTCACAATTATCCCGCCACCAACTCCAATATCGGCAGTGCAGCGGGATTGGATTCTCCGGAAAGCATTCGCCTGCTGCTGGGGGAGATGGCCCGGCGCGGCTACCGGGTGGATGAACTTCCCCCCGACAGCCAGACTTTGATCAACAGCCTGATTGCTCAGGTTACCAATGACCGCCGCTTTTTGTCCGGGGAACAAATCAAGCGGGCGGCCGGCAAATTAAGTGAAGAACTGTA
>NZ_DIPG01000032.1:1983-14524 GCF_002426325.1 Syntrophomonas sp. UBA5494
GATTGGGGGCCGCCCCCGGGAGAGGTGTTCCACTACGACCAGTTTTTGCTGGTTCCCGGCATTCTCAACGGCAATATTTTTATTACCGTTCAGCCGCCGCGAGGTTTTGGCGAAGACCCCTCCAAGATTTATCACTCCCCGGACTGCGCCCCCACCCATCATTATCTGGCCTATTATCATTGGATACGGGACATCTGGCAGGCTGATGCGGTGATTCATGTAGGCACCCACGGCTCCCTGGAGTGGCTGCCCGGCAAGGCGGCGGGATTGTCGTGCCGCTGCTACCCTGATCTGGCTTTGGCGGACTTGCCCAACATCTATCCCTACTGGATCACCGTGGTGGGGGAAGGCGTGCAGGCCAAACGCCGGGGGGCGGCTTGTCTGATCAGCTATTTGACGCCTCCTATGAGCCATGCCGGCACCTATGACGAACTGGCCGAGCTGGAAAAACTGCTGGATGAGTACTGCCATTTCAAGCAAAACCAGCCCGGTAATTTAGAGGCGATCAAAATGTTGATCCGGGAGAAAGCGGCCCGGGCCAATTTGCAGAACGATGTGCCTGAAGCGGCGCAAGCCGGCTTTGATGAATATGTGGGGCGCCTGCATGCCTATGTCACCGATATCAAACACATGCAAATCCGGGTTGGACTGCACGTGCTGGGCGATGCGCCCCGGGATGAGAACCTGCTGGAGTATCTGCTGGCTTTGACCCGGGTGGACAATGGCGAAGTGCCCTCTCTGGCCCAGACCCTGGCGGCGGTTTACGGATATGACTACTATGATTTGCTGGAGCAAAGCGGAACTCTGGCAGCGGATGGCAGCAAAACTTACGGAATGCTGCTGGATGATATCCGCCAGCGTTCCCGGGAGGTTATCCAGTGCCTGGCGGAACAGGGCTTTTGTGTTGACGAGGCGGCCTGTGTTTTAGAGCTTCCCTGGGCTCAGGCGGTTGCACCGCCCCTGGCCGGCCGGCTGGTGGAATGCGCCGGCTACATTTGCGATACCCTGGTTCCCAATCTGGAGAAAACCCGCCAGGAAATCACCCATCTGCTGGGCGCCATGGAAGGGCGCTATATTGAGCCGGGACCGGGTGGAGCGCCCACCAGCGGCATGGCCGACATATTGCCCACGGGGCGCAATTTCTACGGTGTCGACCCCCGCAATCTGCCCACTCCGGCCGCCTGGGAGATCGGCAAAAGCATGGGCGACAGCATAATTGCACGCTATCTGGACGAAGAAGGCCGCTACCCGGAAAGTGTAGGGATCGTCTTATGGAGCACCAGCAACATGCGCAGCCATGGTCAGTGCATAGCGGAATTCCTGTATTTGCTGGGGGTGCGCCCGGTGCGGCTGCGGGGCATGGACCGGGTGGTGGATATAGAAGTGGTCCCCATGGAAGAATTGCAGCGCCCCCGCATTGACGTGACAGCCCGAATCAGCGGATTCTTCCGCGACAGCATGCCCAGCGCCGTGGCCTGGCTGGAAAAGGCGGTGGACATGGTGCTCAATTTGGATGAAGGGCCGGAAATCAATTATGTGCGTAAACATGTGTTTGCCGATGTAGCCGCTATGGTGCAGCAGGGCATGGACCGGGAGCAGGCCCGGGAGGAGGCCGCCTACCGCATTTTTGGCGATCCGCCCGGGACTTACGGCGCCGGGGTGAGCGACGTTTTGGAAGAGAAAAACTGGGAGACTGTGGACGATCTGGCCAGGGTATATGTACGCTGGGGCGGGCACGCTTATGGGCGGGGCAAGGGCAAGTATGTGCCGGAAGCCTTCAGCCGCCGCATGGGCAGTCTGGATGTGACCATTCAAAATGAAGACAACCGGGAAATCAGCATGTTGAGTTCGGACGACTACAATGCCTATCATGGCGGCATGATTGCCGCGGTGCGCAGCTTAAAGGGCCAGGCCCCCCGCTCCTATTGCGGAGACAGTTCCGACCGCAGCAAGGTGGTCATGCGCAGCGTCAGTGAAGAAGTGAAACGTTTGTTTCGGGGAGAAACCATGAATCCCAAGTTCATTGAAGGGATGAAGCAGCACGGGTATAAAGGCGCGGCCGATTTGGCCAGCTATGTGGCGCATTGCTACGAGTGGGACGCCACCAGCAATGTCATGGAAGACTGGATGTATGAGGGTTTGGCGCGTAAATACGCTCTGGACGAGGATATGCGGCAGTGGATGCAGGAAATGAATCCCTGGGCCTTGCAGCGCATTGCTGAAAAACTGCTGGAAGCGGCGCAACGGGGGTTGTGGCAGGCCGATGAACAAACTGAACAAGAACTTCAGGAACTCTACCTTTCTATCGAAGGGGAACTGGAAGAAATCGGCGATGGAAGATAGCCAGGGGATTAAAATGCTGGTCTTGAGCCTGACCGGACGCTGCAATTTTGCCTGCAAATATTGTTACGCCCACCAGCATCCCCGGGAGACCATGCCGTTTTCCACTGCGGTGCGGGCCGTGAATCTGGCGGCGCAAAGCGGAGAGCCGTTTATTTTACAATTCAGCGGAGGCGAGCCTTTGCTGGCTTTTGATGTCATGGAAAAGATCGTGCTTTATGTGCAGCAGCAGTCCATACCCGCCATTATGCAGGTTCAAACCAACGGCTCTTTGTTCAACCACGGCCGGGTAGACTTTTTGCGCCAGGCCCGGGTGGGCATCGGGGTGAGCCTGGACGGCAGGCCGGCGGTAAATGACCGGCTGCGCTGCCTGGCGACGGGAGAAGGAAGTTTCCGGCATATCCTGCATGGGATTCAACATCTGGCCGGTCAGGGCGTGGAGATCGGTTTGACCTGTGTGGTGGTTGAGGACAATGTGGCCGAGCTGAAGGGACTGGTGGAAATGGCCTATTATCTGGGCAATGTACGCCGTATCGGCTTTGATCTGCTGCGCGGGCAGGGGCGGGGAGGTCAACTGGAGGCCCCGCGGGCGGAAGCCATCGCCCGGGGGGTGTGGGGCGCACTGCAAACCGCCCGGCAAATGGAGCAGCGCACCGGCCAAAAGATGCTGATTGCCCAGCTGGAGCGAATAGAACATCTGGCCCAAGGAAGTGCCCGGGGATTCGCCCATTGCTACGCCATGAACGGGGAAGCTGCCTTCGTAGACGCCCGGGGTGGCATTTATGCCTGTTCTTCCCTGGTGGGAGATGAACGCTTCCGGCTGGGGGACACAGCCGCAGGCATCGATGAAAAACGCCGTCGGGAGGTTGCCGCAATGATTCAAAACAGCATGTCCTTTTGCCGGGCATGCCCTGATTTCCAATGGTGCGGCGGAGGCTGTTTCTCCCGCTGGTATGGGTCGGGATGCAGAAACCGGGCTTATGACGGGGAATGTGCCTTGAAACGGGCTTGTATACGGTGGTATGAGGAGAACAGAGAGGAATGAGAAAGATATGAGAGTGGCACTGTTGCATCTGGATTTAAGCGGGGGACCGGAGGAGAAAAATCTCAGGCTGCTGGAGAGGACGATTCAAATGGCCGCCGAGCAAGGCGCCAGCTGGATCATCACCCCGGAAATAGCGCTGCAGGGATATTTCTTCGCTGCGGATGGGATCGCCGGTGAGGTGCCGGTGCAGCCCGGCGCCTCCCTCCAGGTGTTGGGTGAGCTGGCAACCCGCCACGGACTGACTTTATTTCTGGGCTGCGCCGAAAAGGACGCTGTCAGCGGAAAACCATACAACAGCTGTGTGGTGCTGGGCCCGCACCGGCGGATCCTGGGCAGACACCGTAAAATGCGTTCGCATGGCGTGGGTGCCGAAGCCTGGTTGACCCTGGGCGAGGTGTTGCAGCCGGTGGCGTGTCCGGACATGACGGCGGGGATATTGATTTGCGCCGATGTCTGGTTTGTTGAAAACGCTGTGATTTTAAAAGAATGCGGGGCCGAGGTCATTATTGTGCCGGCGGCCTGGCCTCCGGGGGTATGCGGTCCGGGGGACAGCTGGGAGAAGTGCTCCCAGGCTTCCGGTCTGCCGGTGTGGGTATGCAATCAGACCGGCTGCCATGAAATATTGGATTTGAGAGCGGCACAGAGCGCGGTGGTCGCTGATGGCATCACCTGGTTTACCTACAGCGGGGAACCGGCCATTCTGCTCTTTGATTGGGATTGCCGCCGGCAGTGCCCGGAATCGGACGAGTTTACCGTAATGGCTGTATAAAAAGTACCCTGATTGGAGGTGGGATGCTATGAAACTTTGCACCCTTACGACCGGAGATGCGGTTTGCCGCCGCGATAAAACCATTGTCATAAGATTTGAAAAACCCCGCAAAATCCTGAGCACATCTCTGCTGAACGGGGGTTATCATGAAAATCTCACTGCGGTTTTCAATCATAACACGGATTATGACGGGGTGATGACCAGTATTGCCGACTACCTTGAATATATGCGGGGAGTTGCCAGGCAGGCCGGTCTTGAGCCCGCTGCGGTTTCCGGGATGGGCACGGCGGCTTCCATGGACAATGTGGGCATTCAAACCGAATCCTACCAGAACTTGACGGTGACAGCGATAGTGACCGGCGGGGTGGAGGTAAACGGCGGCCGGGTAGGGGATCCGGCCCATTATTTTCAGCCGTTGGGAAAAGATGTGCTCTATAAACCAGGCACCATCAACATTATGCTGGTGATTGATTCCGATCTCCCCGCGGGCATACTGGCCCGGGCCCTGGTCACCTGCACCGAGGCTAAAACCGCAGCTTTGCAGGAACTCGTGGTGGGCAGCAATTATTCCGACGGTTTGGCCACCGGCTCAGGCACCGACCAGACCATCGTCATCGCCAATCCGGAGTCGCCGTTGTATTTGCTCAGCGCCGGCAAGCATTCCAAGTTGGGTGAACTTATCGGTGTGGCAGTGAAAAAAGCGGTCAAAGAAGCCTTGCTGCGGCAGAACGATTTGTCCGCGGCCTCACAGCACAGCGCCCTGCAGCGCATGAAGCGTTTCGGCGCCACAGAAGAAGTATTGTGGCAGCAGTACATGGCCTATTATGGGGGAGGAAATATCGAAGCGGTGTTTATGAATACTCTGTATCGCATCGATGGTAATTCGCAGTTGGTAACCTATACCTCCCTCTACGCACATTTGCTGGATCAATGGAACTGGGGATTGTTGTCCGCCGAAGAAACCATTGAGGCCGGCAATGCTTTGCTGGCCCTGGCTGCCGCTCACTTCGGAATGTCTCCTATCATGATCACCGGCCCCGGGATCGAAGACAGTATTCAAGCCTGGATCACGCTGGTGATACATATCGTGGTGGAGGAATCATCGCGCCAGACCTCCCGTTAAAGCCGATGTGAACGGCGCCGGGGGTAATCTTTTTAAAGAAAGGGGGGCGGGTTCATTGGGTTATGACAGTGTTTTCCCATTTTGCGCGGTTCTCGGGCAGGATCAGATAAAAAAAGCCTTGCTGTTGAACGTAATCAATCCTGCCATTGGCGGGGTCTTGATCAGCGGTGAAAAGGGCACCGCCAAATCAACCCTGGCGAGAGGTCTGGCAGCCTTGACGGCGGACATGGAGGTGGTGGACCTCCCCTTGAATATAACCGAGGATCGCTTAATAGGCGCCATTGATCTGGAAAAAGCCATCAAGGAAGGCCGGCGCCGCTTTGAACCCGGGGTATTGTCCCGGGCCGACGGCAATCTGTTGTATGTGGACGAAGTCAACCTGCTGAGCGATTATATTGTCAACTGCCTGCTGGAAGTTAGCGCCTCGCATGTCAACCGGGTGGAGCGGGAAGGCATATCCTGCAGTCATCCCGCCCGCTTTGTCCTGGTGGGAACCATGAATCCCGAGGAAGGCGGCTTAAGACCGCAGTTTCTGGACCGCTTCGGGCTGTATGTAGAGGCCCGGGGGAGTCATGATGTCCGGGAGAGAAAAGAAATCATACGCAGAAGGTTGGAATATGAAAGCGGCCGGATCAAATACCTGGAAAAGTGGCAGGATGAGACCGGAAAACTGGCAGCTAGAATTGCCGCCGCCCAAGGCCTGCTGCCCCTGGTCCAAGTATCGGACAATACCATGAAGATGGCGGCGCAGTTTGCCATAGAAGGCCATTGCGCAGGAAACCGGGCGGAAATTGCCGTGATCGAAACCGCCAGGGCCATAGCCGCCTGGAACAACCGCACCGACATCGGCATTGACGATATTAAACAGGCCGCTGAGCTGGCTCTGCCCCATCGGGTCAAGCCGGCGCCGCCGCCGGAAATGTCATTCCAGGAGGACCTTCCCCGGGACGGCAGCCCTGCTCCGGATCAGGACCATCCCGGCCCTGATCTGCCTGAAGAGGCCGAACCGGCAGATGAAGAACCCTCGACTCAGGAGGACGCCCGCTCCGATCACCGACAGGGAGAAGCGGCTGAGAATGAAGGGAATGGCGATGATCCCCCTCAGCTGCCCAACACCAGTGATCAGGAAAAAATCGAAGCCCCGGGAGAGATCTTCCAGGTCAAACCCATCGAAATCAAACCGGCGGATAGGAAAAAGCGCCTGGGAAGCGGAAAAAGAAGCCGCACCGCGACCCATGCCCTGCAGGGCAGATATATCCGCTGCACCTTTCCCCACGGCAGAATCAGGGATATCGCCTTTGACGCCACTTTGCGGGCGGCGGCGCCGTTCCAGAGATCCAGGGGCAAAAACGGTTTGGCGGTAGTAATCAATCATGGGGATTTGCGGGAAAAAGTCCGGGAAAAACGCACCGGCAGCACCATTCTATTCGTGGTCGACGCCAGCGGCTCCATGGGGGTAAAACAACGGATGAAGGCGGTGAAAGGCGCCATCCTGTCACTTTTGAATGATGCCTATCAGAAACGCGATAAAGTCGGTATGATCACCTTTCGCCAAAATGCTGCCCAGCTTCTGCTGGGCGTAACCAGAAGCGTGGATCTGGCTCAAAAAATGCTGATCGACCTGCCCACCGGAGGGAAAACCCCTCTGGCCAGCGGACTCTATAAAAGCTATGAAATCATTAAGGCGGCCAGGCTTAAGGACCCGGATATGGTGCCTTTGATTGTGCTGGTCACCGATGGCAGGGCCAACGCCGCCGTTCATGGCGGTAATCCGGTTCATGAAGCTCTGGAGCTGGCGGGGAAAATTGCCGCCGAAGGGATCAAGGCGCTGGTCATCGATACGGAAAAGCACTTTATTAAACTCGGCATCGCCGCCAAGATAGCACATGCCATGAAAGCGGATTATTATGAGCTGGAGGACTTGAAAGAAAACGAAATTGAATTTCTGGTCAGAGGTTTGGTGTGAACAAGGAGGTTATAGCAGAATGTCAACCGGATATTGGTTTAAGGGGCGCCGGCGCTGTTTGGTTTTTCTCCTCATCATGTTTATTGTCAATGTCCTGATTATTCCTGCCGGGAGTTGGGGCTCACCCCCAAAAACCCGGGCGGCTGTGGCGGACCCGCCCATAATTTACGGTGTTCGACCCGGAAATATGGCTTTTACTTTTGACCGCACCCCGACGATCAGCGCATTATTGGCAAAAGGAGGAGCGGACCTCAATCCAGCGTCTATTACTATTACTTTGGACGGGGAAAATGTTACCGCATCCGCACAGCTGGATTTTGACCCGGCAGTTCAAAAAGGACGGCTTGCTTTTACCCCCGATGCGGATCTTTCTTATGGTGAGCATGACGTCGTCATCGCGGTCAGCGACGTCAGCGGGCAGAATCAGCAATATTCCTGGTTTTTTGTCATTGACGGGCAATTATCCTCCCAGCCCCATTTCTATTACGGCAATCTCCACAGCCATACTTCTTATTCAGACGGTCAGGGTATTCCGGCGGAAGCTTATGAATACGCCTATAATGAATGGCTGGATTTCCTGGCGGTAACGGACCATTCCCAATACCTTGAAGGAGACCGCTACGATCCCGCCGGCAAAGAGTTTACCGCTCAGCCCGGATCGGAATGGAGCCGGACTGCCGATATGGCCCGGGCTTTTAACAATACCCATAAAGACTTTCTGGCTTTGCGGGGTTTTGAGATGACTTTTCCCGAGTTGGGGCATATCAATGTTTTAAACACCGACAAATACGTTGAAGCCGTAAGCACCATGACCACTCTGGAGGAGTTCTATGCCTGGCTGGCCAAACAGCCGGGAGCGGTGGCCGAGTTCAATCATCCCGGTTGGCCTGACACTTCCTTCGACAATCTGGCCTATTCACAGCATGCCGACCGGGTGATCAACCTGATTGAAACGGGAAACGGCCTCATTCCCCATGCTTACACCAGATTCGAAGAATATTATTATAAGGCCCTGGACAAGGGCTGGCATGTGGGCGCCGTCAATGTACAGGACAATCACGCCGCCAACTGGGGCGACGCGGATAATCTGACTGTGGTTGTGGCCGACCGCCTGACTACAGATGAATTTTTCAGGGCTTTGCGGGAGCGGCGGATTTACTCCACCGAAAGCCGCAGCTTGCAGCTGACGGTAAAGGGCAACGGGCATTGGATGGGCAGCGTGCTGGATATTAGTCCAGGTGATCCTTTAAACCTCGAAATTCTGGCTGTAGACGATATCAATCCCATAGCCGGCTTAAGCCTGATAACCGACGGCGGTCACAGCATCGCTGTCCAGGAGGTTAACGGAACCGCCGCCGAGTGGCGCCCCCGGGTCATTCCGGGAGCAGGGGCCCACTGGTATGTGGTCAAGGTGACCCATGAAAACGGCAAGCTGGGTTTTTCCAGCCCGATTTTCACCAATTTTTAAAAGGAGAAGAGGGGAAAAATGTACATACTCAAACAGAGATTTGCCAAACTGAGTTTATTCCTGGCCATACTCATCGCGGCTGCGATGTTAGCGCCGGTGGTTTCCGCTTATGGGGCCGATTCGTTGGAGAATAAGGCGGTACAGTTCCTGAAAAATGATTATCAAAAAAACGGCATAAAAAACACCGAGTACGACGGGGTAGGATCTTATGCCTTTTATATTTTGACCGAAAAAGGAATTGATATCGGCTCCTGGACATATAAAGGGAAAAATTTCCGGGAGGCGGTCAGCAGCACCATATCCGGCGACATAAGCAACGCCGGTCATTGTTCCGCCAAACTTTTGGCCCAGGACCTGGCGGCGGCTAAAGCCTTGCAGCGCAGCGACCTGGCCGACCCGCTGCTGCAAATATTAAAAGCCCGGCAGACTGAGACGGGATTTGACAGCAGTATTTTTTACAACATTCCCGCTTTTGACCTGCTGGGCCGGGTCGGGTTGATCAACCAGATCAATACTGCGCAAGCCAGGCAATATATTTTGGGACAGCAGAATACTGCCCAGGGAAACGACATCCACAGCTGGGGGTTTACCATGGGCAGCTATTATCCTGATTTGCTGGTTACGACCAAAGCCATAAGAGCGCTTCATTACCTGGATCCCGACCAGAAAGATCCCGTGGTTCAGGCCGCCATTCAAAATAGTATGAACTGGCTGAAAAATCAGCAGCAGGATGACGGCAGCTTTGTGGCGGGTTATCCGGGAATGGACGATCCGCTCATCGATACTGCGGAAGTGATTCTGACTTTAAAGGCCCTGGGAATGGATCCGGCCTCCTGGAAAAGCAGCGGCGACAGGAGCGGGGTTGATTACCTGAGCAATCATGCGCTAAATCCTGATGGGAGTTTCGGCAAAGACAAAAATGATATGGGCGCCATCTGGTTTCTGGATACAGCAGCCCAGGCTTCTGCCGCTGCTCAACCGGTAAGCAATGTCAGCCCGCCGGCAGATAAACCGTCACAGATGAAAGTGACCATGGCGGTTGTCGGCGAGCATGGCGATTTGCTGCTCGCTCCAATCGAGGTCGGGCTCGAAAGCGACAGCCAATGGGGAGCTACCGTATTGGGGGCGCTGGTAGCCTCCGGGATACCCAGCCATGCTTCCACCTGGTCCTGGGGCATGTGTGTGGATTCTATTCTCGATGTGCCCAGCACCGGAGGCGGTGGGTGGATGTATGCCGTCAACGACCAGATCGCCACCAAAATGGCAGAGGCTTGTGCGATCGAGGATGGCGATAAAATCGTCTGGTATTACGCCTACGGCATGGGGCAGCTCCCGCCCCCGTGGGACGATGTTCTGAAACTGCAACAGAATTCAACCGGGATTCCCGGGGAAGCAAGCGGACAGCCGGCCGTAGTCAGCGGCAGTGCCCTGGATGCTGCCATTGAAAAGGCTGGCTTCGCCGGTGCGGTGGTATTGCAGGCGGACAGCCTCAAAACTTCATTATTGCTGTCAAAAGACCAGTTAAACCGGATATCGAACACCGCTAAACCCCTGTCCGTCCATATACAGGGAGCGCAGTTTATTCTGTCCCCCAGCAGCCTCAACATGGCCGGGTTAGTTTCGGCAGATGCGGCCCAACTAAAAATCAGCGCCGAAAAACTGAGCAGTTGGGCCGTTCAAAATCAAATACAGCCTACTGGCAAGTTGAAACTGGCGGGAGATATTTATGAACTCGATGTGGTGGTAATCGATCAGGAGCAAAAGCCGCAAAAGATTAAGCAATTACCGGATTGCAGCATCGTACTGACGGTTCCGAGAGGATTTCGGGACACGGCGGCGGCAGGCCGGGTTGCGGCCTACCGTTATAACGAAGCCGGCCAATGGGAATGCGTGGGCGGCAGCTATGACGCAGCCGGCGGGGCCATCAGCTTTAAGGCAGATCATTTCGGCAAATACGCCTTACTGCAGACCAATGCCTCTTTCACCGATATTGACGGGCATTGGGCGCAAAAAGAAATCGAGTTTATGGCCGCCAACAACTATGTGGCCGGTCTGGGGGACAATCTGTTTTCGCCTGACGCCCGGATCACCAGAGCCGAGTTTGTCGCCATCGTCACCCGTATGGCGGGTTTGAGTGTTCAGCCTGCAGCGCAGGTCTCATTTGCCGATGTGCCGGAGAACGCCTGGTATCGGGAGGCAGTGGATATAGCCGTCTCCAATGGCATCGCCTTCGGAAACGATAAGAGCGCTTTCGCCCCCCACGACCCGGTGAGCAGAGAGCAGATGGCGGCCATGCTGGCGCGGCTGCTCGAACAAAAAGGGCAGGCGGGCGCTATGAACGAAGCTGAGGCCGGCCAAGTGCTTAGCGGCCTGACCGACCAGGAGTCCATATCCTCATGGGCCCGGATGCCGGTAGCGGCCATGGTGCAGGCCAAACTGATGGCGGGGCGCGACGGCGGCCGGTTTGCGCCGCGGGATTATGCCACCCGGGCGGAAGCCGCCGTGGTGCTCTACAAAGTGCTGCAGGCGCTGTAATAAAAAGCATGCGACTGTTGAAAAAACTTGTGTTGCCACCGTGATCAGGGAAGCGCTGTCTCTTGACGGGGATGCCATCATAGCGCTGAGGTTAAAAAACAGCTATTGGGGCAGTGCTTCCCTTATTTTTCATAGACCGGGCTGGCCCGGATTGATCCAGCCAGCTTAGCGCCGGTTTAATCGGGCTATGCAGCGCTCCCATCCCGCCACCTCAAAAATCCCGCTTCGCTGCGCGCAATCAAGGATGCCGGGACTATTATTTTATGTACGAGCTATCATATTGCCCATTTCAGCCGTATTGTAATCGCCCAATCCTTCCAATTCCCTTCTGAACGACTCCGAACGCAGAATAGATAGGGCGCACTGGATTCTGGCGTCACTTAAATCCTGTTCACGAATCACCAATTCGTATCTTTCTTCCTGCAACCCCACAAATTCAACCTCCCTGACCTGAAGAGCGACTTTCTGATTGCCCAGGCCCACATTGGCGAGACCGCGGGCCACATTGCTGGCCACTTCAAGATGGGAGTAAACCCGGGTATTATAACCGTTGATTTGGGTGCGGTCCATTCCCAATTCACGTATCTTCTCATCCAGAAGAACTCTGGTGCCGCAACCCGGCTCACGGTTAACCAGGGTTATATCCGGTCTGCTCAAATCCTGCCAGGAGTTGATATGCAAAGGATTTCCGGTTTGAACATAAAACCCCTGTTGGCGGCAGGCGATATGAATAATGACCGCGGGAATACCGGGCAGTAGCCGGCGTACGTAGGGTATATTATAGGAGTCGCTGTCACTATCCCAGAGGTGAATGGCCGCCAGATGGGCTTTTTCTTCATACAGAGCCATCAAGCCGGGAATAGAGCCCACATGCTTGCGCAACACTTGCAGGCTGTTGATCTGACGTTCCAGGTACCGGGTCAAAAGGTCCAGCGCAATATCCTGCCCGCAGATCACCAGACTGCCGGTGTCAACAGCGTTTAAAGCATATGGCCTGGGCGGCGCCAGGCTGCCCTGTGACTCAGAAGTGTTAAGGTTAGTCATAAAGGGGATCCCTTTTTGCTGCAGATCAGCAATAGCCTCGCCGGGTATGCGTAATTTACGCCCAATTCGGAAGGCGGGCAGGTCACCGCGCTTTACCATTTCATATACCGTGTTCTTTTTTATTTTGAGAATAGCCGCCACTTCAACTGGGGTCAGTAAATGGCTGTCCGACATCTTTAATCACCTCCAGGGATGAACATATTTTATCACATTATAGACTTTTTAGCCGAGTCATGTTATGTTATGTTAAG
>NZ_DIPG01000032.1:14732-16561 GCF_002426325.1 Syntrophomonas sp. UBA5494
ATTTATTGAGGGGGATTAGAAATGCGTAAAGTAGCGGCACTATGCTTATTGTTTATTATGGCAGTACTGTTGGGAGGGTGCGCGGAAAAAACAATTCCCAATCAGAATACGGTTGCCCCGGTTGAAATAACCGTTTTTGCAGCCGCCAGTCTGCAGGACGCGGCCCAGGAGTTAAAGACGGCTTATGAGGACCAGCATAAAGAGGTCAAGATTACATATCATTTTGCCGGTTCGGGAACGCTGCAGAAGCAAATCGAACAGGGAGCCCCTGCCGATCTGTTTGTTTCGGCAGGAAAGTCGCAAATGGACGCCCTTGAAAAACAAAACCTGATCGTTAAGGATTCACGCCTGGACCTGTTAGGCAATAAGCTGGTCTTAATCGCCCCGGCTGACAGCGCCTTAAAAGACTTTAACGGTCTCTTGGAAAGTACGGTGAAGAAAATAGCCGTCGGAGAACCTGAAACCGTTCCGGCCGGCAAATATGCCCGCGAAACGTTGACCAGCCTGAAAATCTGGGACAAGGTTGAATCTAAAATAGTATATACTAAAGATGTGCGTACGGTATTGACTTATGTTGAAAACGGCGATGCAGAGGCCGGTCTGGTTTACCGCTCCGATCTTACCGGTAGCGACAAGGCCAAATTGATCCTTGAGGCGCCTCAAGATACGCACCAGCCCATTGTTTATCCGGCGGCCCTGGTAACAGCCAGCCAACAGCAACAGGCTGCCAAAGATTTTCTTCTCTATTTACAAAGCACTGAATCCAGCCAGATATTCAATAAATATGGATTCGACTCAATTTCGAAATAGAAGACTATATCATGCTAAACACTGCGGAAATATGGGCTCCCATCATCCTATCGCTTGAGGTGGCCCTGCTGGTGGTTATCATAACCGCTCTCCTGGGGCTGCCTTTATCGCGATTAATGGCCCGGGGCCATTTTGCGGGCAGAGACATAATCGAATCAATCATTACCCTGCCTTTGGTTTTGCCGCCATCCGTAACCGGGTACGCCCTGCTCATCCTGGTCAGTAAAAACGGACTACTGGGTAGATGGTTGGAGAGCATCGGTTTCCCGGTGGTATTTACCTGGCGGGCGATCGTACTGGCTTCGCTGGTGGTGGCATTTCCGCTGTTCTACCGCAGTGCCCGGGCGGCCATTGAAAGTGTCAATCCCAATTACGAACAGGCTGCCCGCACGTTGGGAGCAGGCGAACTGCGGGTATTCCTTACTGTAACTCTGCCCCTGGCCAGCCGGGGCATTATCGCCGGCCTGGTGCTGAGTTTCGCCAGATCCCTGGGAGAATTCGGCGCCACTTTAATGGTTGCCGGCAATATACCCGGTCAGACCCAGACTATTCCCACCGCCATCTATTTTGCGGTAGAAGCCGGTCACGATCAAACCGCTCAGGTTCTGGTAGCAGTGGTGACCCTGATCAGCTTTGCCGTAATCTACTGGGTTAACTACAGTGAACGGCGGGGAATAAAGCATAACCTGAGGAGAGAGTAGAATGCTCACGGTCAATATCGAAAAAGATTTGGCGGATTTCCGGCTGCGGATTGCTTTCGAATTGGACAACCGGATTTTAGTATTATGGGGGCCATCCGGAGCGGGAAAAACCACTACTCTGGAGTGTTTAGCCGGTTTGCGGAAGCCTGACCGGGGTGAGATCATGCTGCAGGAGCAGGTGCTGTACTCATCCAGTGCCAGGCTCGATCTGCCGGCCCGCTTGCGTCACATCGGATACCTGTTTCAGGATCACAACCTTTTTCCGCATATGACTGTTGAACAAAACATCAAATATGGCATCCCCAAAATCCAAGGCAA
>NZ_DIPG01000032.1:16732-17094 GCF_002426325.1 Syntrophomonas sp. UBA5494
CCTCATCAGATTTCCGGTGGGGAGCGGCAGCGGGCCGCATTGATTAGAGCCCTGGTGACCGAACCCAGGCTCTTGCTGCTGGACGAACCATTTAGCAGTCTGGATCAGCAGGCTCATGTGAGCTTGAGAGACACTATTCGAGAGCTGCATGCTCAATGGAATATTCCCGTAATTGTTGTCACCCACGATCAAGGAGATGCCGAACTGCTAGGTCATACCGTGATCACGCTAAATCAGGGTGTTCAGATTACGGCGGGGCAATATCCCGGCACAAGCGGCGATAATCCCCGCCAACAAAGTTTTTATGCGGGTCGACTGTCTCAATAGTTTATATTGTGACCCGGCGTTATTAATCAGTGCCA
>NZ_DIPG01000120.1:0-121 GCF_002426325.1 Syntrophomonas sp. UBA5494
TCGCTGAGCGCTTATCCCGGGAGTTCAAAGTCAACTTCAATACCGGCAAGCCCGAGGTGGCTTATAAAGAGACTATTACCAAAGCGGCTGAACAGACCACCCGCTATGTCAAACAGACCGG
>NZ_DIPG01000120.1:325-543 GCF_002426325.1 Syntrophomonas sp. UBA5494
TATATACCGGCGGTGGAAGCCGGCATCAAGCAGGCCCTGGAAGAAGGAGTCCTCAAAGGCTATCCGGTGGTCAACGTCAAAGCCACCTTGCTGGATGGTTCTTTTCATGAAGTGGATTCCTCAGAAATGGCTTTTAGAACCGCGGCTATGATCGCCACCCGGGATTGTATGCGCAAAGCCGGCCCGCAGCTGCTGGAGCCGATCATGCGTTTAGAGAT
>NZ_DIPG01000120.1:728-939 GCF_002426325.1 Syntrophomonas sp. UBA5494
ACTGCTCCGGAGGAATTTACCGGCAATATTATCAGCAATATCAGCAATCGCCGGGGGCGCTTGCAGTCTATGGACACGGTGAACAATACCCAGATCATCCGGGGTTGCGTTCCTCTGGCGGAGATGTTCGGTTATTCCACCACCTTGCGCTCCCTGACCCAGGGGCGGGCCGGTTTTTCCATGGAGTTCTCCCATTACGAAGACTTCCATA